>JAIRYX010000387.1 GCA_031267635.1 Planctomycetaceae bacterium | reverse complement strand
TTTCGCATTTCGATCCAAAATCTTGCACGTTGTCCGCCTATCGTTCGTAATGTCTCATCTCCCATCCGCTTCTTTTGCTCGCCGAAAACATGCTCAACGCGACAACGAACCCTCGACTTAACGCGATTCCAAAAATGTTGCAGCGGCGTCAACGGTTGATTGCGAACTCCTTTTTCAATAATTTCAGGCGAAAAGCCACACTCTTTCAAATCGTTTTGGATTGGATTGTTCTCATTGCCCAAATATGCAGAATCCGCCAAAAACTCTTGAACATCAAAAGAGCAGCAAACGGAGGACGACCACCGTGAAATGGATCAGGCGGCGAACGCAATGTCGCTAAAATATCAATAACAATATCCCAATTCACGAGAAAATTAAGACGAACAAGAAAAATTATTCAGCCCATGAATTTTATCTAATTGATTTTCAATATCAAAAACGATGGGGATTGGGAAAAATTAAATATCTTACTAAATTCAAATGAAAAAATAGGGAGAAAATGAAAAATACAAGCGCCAACATTTTAATAACAACAAGGTCATTACAAAGGGAGGTTTTTTAGAAGTTCGCTATCCCTCGCCACAATATTGAATGCGACTGCGATTGATTGACGAGGGAGTGTAGATGGCGAACAGTTTATCATTTGGGTCGCGGTCAATGAAGATTTTAGAATTTCTATTTATTTTATCAAACTTTTCAACACATTCAGATTCACCAAATCCCAATCGACTTCTTTGTTGTCTATAACTGTTGTTGCTTTGGGAGTTTCGAGGTACATTGGCGTTTCCTGAAAATGTTTGTCGTTTACAATATGTCGAAACGGTTCTAAACCAAGCGTGCCGTGACCGATGTGAGCGTGTCGATCAACATGGCTTCCCAATCCTTTAACGCTGTCATTGAAGTGAAACGCTGAGAGATGTTTTAATCCAATGACGGTATCAAATTTTTGCATCGTTTCCTCGTAATCCTCCTTTTCAATCAATGGATAACCGGCGGCAAAAATATGACAGGTATCAACGCACACTCCGAAACGTTCCGGTTTTTTACAGCCGGCAATAATATCGCGTAAATGTTCAAATTTAGAACCAAGATTCGTTCCTTGACCGGCAGTCGTTTCAAGTAAAATCGTCACTGGTTTAGCGTCTTCCTCTGCTTGTACTAAATCGTCATACCGCTGAAAAATTTCATCAAAAGCACGGCCGGCTTTTTGAATTCCTTCGTTTTCAGAACTTTCGGTGTAAGAACCCGGATGCATCACAAGATTCGGAACGCCTAATTTTGCCGCACGGACAATTTCATCGGTAAATGCCTCGATTGATTTTTGATAAATTTCGTCTTTCGGCGACGCAAGATTGATTAAATACGAATCATGAATCAATGGGCGGACAATTTTGTTTATGACGAGAGAGTCTCGGAATTTTTCGGCTTCACTATCCGTAATCGGTTTTGCTTTCCATTGATTACTGTTTTTGGAAAACAATTGTACGCAATCGAATCCGATTGCAGCGGCAACTTCAACTGCTTTATGATATCCGCCTGATATCGACATGTGCGATCCGAATAATGGCATCGTTAATCTTCCTTTTTATCAATAAACCTTGACGAAATTGTGATATTGTTCTATGATTTTCTTCGTGGGCTGTTTTCAATCACTATTTTTTTATTTATAATACATTATTGTTGAAATAGCGACAATATTGTCGATAAAAAGTTTAATTTCATCACAAAACGACAAAAACTATAAAAAGATTACGTGAAGAAACTGAGGAATGTTAAAAATTGCGCAGGCGTCATTCTACTTAATAACTCATGTTACGCATGAGCTATCGTAACTATTCAGCCGCTCCAACCCAATAAATCCGCACTGAGCGTCTGAATAGTTACGTTTCCTGAATGTTAATCGCTCATGTAACATGAGTTAATAAAGCAAAAACCCGAAAACTATTCACTTTTAGCTTTATTTTATTTTATTCAAAATATGTCATAGAAATTTTTGAATTTTTTTATGTTGAAAAAAGATTTTAAAGTTTCCAACAATAAATTACGGTTGAAAAATGGTACAAACAACAATATATGGCGTCATAAAAAATTATCCGGTTCCGAGCATTCAACGTCTTCCGGTTTACCTTCGTTATCTCAAAAAACTTAAAACAAACAGTGAAACCAGCGTTTCTTGCACAAAAATTGCCGATGAGCTGGGACAACTGAGCGTTCAGGTGCGAAAAGACCTCGCTATAACAGGAATTACCGGTCGTCCGAAAGTTGGTTATCGAATTATCGACCTGATTGAAGCAATTGAAATGTTTCTTGGTTGGAATCGTATCACTCGTGCATTTCTTGTGGGAGCGGGAAGTCTCGGCAGCGCAATACTTGGTTATCAGGGATTCTCCGAATTTGGATTGGACATTGTTGCAGCATTTGATACCGATCCAAACAAGTTAGGAACGAAAATTCACGGATGTCCGGTGCATCATACCGACGAATTGACATGTATGGGAAAAGATAAAAATATTGACGTCGGTATTCTTACGGTTCCGGCAGCGGCGGCGCAAGTCGCGGCAGATTTACTGGTAAACGTTGGAGTCCGAGGCATTTGGAATTATACGCCGATTTTGTTGGAATTGCCGGGACGTGTGATTTGTGAACATGTCAAACTGTCGGCAAGTTTCGCAGTGTTGTCCTGCGCTATCAAAAATCAGCCGCAATAGAAATAGCATTGTTTTATTTTTCTACAACAAAACATAAATTCTGCGGAATTGCTACAACGATTCCATTTAGGAACATTTCTGGATAAAATTCAAAAATCTTGTCAACATTTTTTGACCGCAATAGAAATAGCGTGTATCTTATAAAGAGAAGAGTTAAAAACTCTCCATTCGACACGATTTTTCGGTAATTTATGACGTTTCCTTTCCGTACTATTACCGCGTGTGCGGGCAATGCACCTGCCCGCTCTAGGATGGCTTGACTGTTCCTAATTCCCCTGGTTTTTGATGTTTCGGTCGTTGCGGGTATTCACCTGTTTACGGTTGTCGTTTCGATGATCGTAAATGCCCGCTGACCTGAAACGTCATATTATTTGTTGCTACGCAGTAATGCGAGTAATCGGAGGTGTTTCCTCATGCCTCGCTATTCTTATGTTATTGTTTTCCCCGTTTTAATTGTGTTGTGTATCGGAATCAACATTCAGCGGTATCCGGCTGTTTCCGCAATGTTGCAAGGAAAAAATCTGCCGTCTCATTGTTTGGGACGTGCTGAATTTTTGGAAACCGGTGAATCCGTGTCTTCTCAATCGTCCGCCTACCAAACTGCTGATAGCTCCGTTTCGCAGAATACCAATTCCTATAATTCCATGCGGTCATCGCGCGATCCAATTCCAGCGCCAACGCCTTCCGTATCGCCCTATTCTGCGTCATCGTCGGAAGACTTGGAATATCATCACGAATCCTACGCTAATGAAAATTCGTCAAACTTCGGCGAGGCAAAAACGTCGTCTCAATATGATTATAACGCTTATAACACCGACAGCGAGTATAATACAAATTCCTCTTACGATTATCAGAACCCGGTAACAAACAGCGAATCTCCGGGAAAATACGGCGATAACTCCGACGCTATTTCTAACGATTATTTTTACGGCGAGTATGCCGCCTTGCAAAATAAAACGGAAGACGGCAATCATGAAGAAAAAATGAATTTGGAAAACGATTCTTCTATGTCTCAAAACATTCCGATTCCTTTGACAAAGTCTTTGTCGGAACCAATGTACACGTTTTCATCAACCGCTGATTATTCCATGACGCAAAAAGACAATACAAATTATTCCGGTGAAACATCGGAAAATTACCGCACTGAAAACGATACAACGGATAACGCCGACGCTTCGCAAAACAAGGATCACGTTTACGAAAATTATTATCAAGACAAAAACGCCACCCAACAAAATTCGCAAGACGTTTCCAACGACATTTATCGGGATAAAACGCCGGAATCGTATCGGCAACCGACTGTTTTTCGTGAGGCGGCTCCGCAGCCCGGCTATTCCAGTCATATTACAGCCGTAGAAACAATGCCGAACGCACCTGAATCCGCAAAAGAACAAACTAAAGACAACAGCATTGTCGTTCCAAATGAAAAAACGCTTTCAACACAAGAAAAATTAGAATTGCGTCAATCCATGCAGTTTGTTCTTCAACCGCTCAATTCTGGAAAAAATTATTCTGCCAATGATTATATTCCGCCGGATTTTTTGATGAGTCTCGATAAGCAAACCAAACGTTTACCTGTTCCAACAACAGAACTGACAACAACAATTATTCCGCCGGATTTTGAAGAATCTCAAAGCACAACAGATTTGCAATCGGAAAATAAAGAAAACAAATAGTAAATTCTTAATACTTGAAAAAGAGGTTTTAAGAGTGGTGATACTGCTTGCGCAGGCATTTCTTTTTTCCAGCCGCGTGAGTCTTTGGGTGCGCAAAAATTCCATTTAGATTTGTCCAATTTAATATAAGGATACACGCCAATCTAGGGACGCTAGGGAAAAAATTTGTCAAAAAAATACAAAATTTCCCTAAATCCCAAGAAACCTCTAGCTTATTGCTCTAAATAATCTATTTTAATTATATTGACAGTTTTCACTCCTAAAAAATCAAACAACGAAGCTCACAGGGAAATGGGAGATGACAGAAGTACTTACGGAAAAATTTTCTCAAGAAATCGGGATTGATATTACGCAAGCCGCGCAAGAGATTGAAGATACGCTGAAAGATATGTATCTGACGTTCCGGCTGGGCGACGAAGATTATGCAATAGAAATTCGTTATGTGACGGAAATTGTTGGTATGCAAAAAATTACCGAAGTCCCTGACATGCCGGGGTACGTGAGAGGCGTTGTCAATCTTCGTGGTCAAGTGATTCCGGTGATTGATATGCGTTTGAGATTTAATATGATCGAACGTTCCTACGATGAAAGAACTTGTATAATCGTTGTAAATATAAAAAATCGTCAAATGGGACTTGTTGTCGATACCGTCAATGAAGTACGAACAATTGAGGAAAACAATGTTTCGCCGCCTCCTAAAACTGGTGGAGGACAAAGCTTGGAATATATTAAAGGTTTAGGGAAAGTAGGAAGTGAAGTTAAAATTCTATTAGAAACAAATCGCCTTTTGTTTGAAAATGAAGAATAAAAATCAAGATATCGAGGCAAATTGAATTTGCCTCGTTTTATTTTCCGCCGCAAGGATACGTCTTGCAACGGAAGCTCCTTTTTAATCCAACAAGAGTTTCCACCGTAAGTTATTGATATTTTTAGGGAACTTCTAAAAACATCTTCCCAATATTCGTAAGCCCTTATTTTTCAATGGTCACATGTGTTGAAAATGAGGTTTTTAGAAGTTTCCTTTAGTGGTTGCGTCAATTTTAATTTTTTGATTTGTTGGCTACATTTTTTAGTTTTGATTTGGTGTTTAGTTTTGATTTGATTTTTGGGTTATGTTATAGATTTATTGTTGTATTTTGCGAAAGTCGCTGTTTTTAGTGGTTACAATATCAGTGTCAATAAGTTTCACACACAACCAGACTTTGGGGGCTGACGAATTGGGGGCGGGCGAACGAGGAACACTGTCTTCAACACCGGGTTTGTAAGTGTGAATAGGACCAAAAGTATTAACACAAATATTACGCGGTGCTTTGCAAGAGTTTTTTGATAGTGGCACGTATTTTTTTGATTTTTTTTGGGTCGTCGTTCACGAGGT
>JAIRYX010000365.1 GCA_031267635.1 Planctomycetaceae bacterium | reverse complement strand
GGCGGTTCGACCGTGATGGTAAAATCTCTGATGGATTTGTCAATCGTTACGACCAATTCCGACGTTTCGGCGGCGGCATGCTTTTTATGAATCAACGGGCGAGTCGGCGGGGGAAACTTTCCTTCGGGATTGTCGAGCGTTTCTTCCGCGCCGACGATATAAATTTTATACGTCCCCGGCGGGAGACCGTTATTTTCTCGTTCCGTACCGGCGGTAAACGTAACGTACCGTTCGGTTGAATCGGCGCGCGGGCAAGCATCGTTCCGTCGTCAAAAATCACCATGCCGACAGCCAACGGACTTCCGTCCTCGAAAACGACTTTGCCTTTGAGCTGCGTATGTCCACCGCATCCGGCAAATGGTAAAAATACGGCAATCATCAATAACGTAACTGATATTTGGGAAATGTGCCTTTTCATCATATTTTTGAGGTGTTGGAACAAAGGGTTAATAAAGTTCAAGACGCAATTGAGTACGCCCAATAGGAATCGGGCATCCTCCAACTCTTTTTTGGCGTAATTTTACGGCAACGACGCCGCTTGCCCGTCTCGCACGCCCGCGAGACTTCGTAATATAGTGGGCGACGCCGTTGCGCTCAATCCGTGAACCGAGCCGTCGCCGACAAGGAAATTGCAAGTCCCCGCGTGCGGACTGCCGAAATAAGGAACGCCTTCCGCGACCAACCCGACATATTCGTTTCCTCTCGCAATAAATCCGCCGCCTTCGTCAAACGTGCGAGTCATAGTAACAACCCCGCCGCCATCCGGAAAAGCCGTCAGATAACTACAATCGCCTCTGTAATCGTCGTCGCACTTGCCGATTTCCCAACCTTGCGGAAAATGTTTTTCGCCGATTAGGAGTTGCTTGGAAGATCCGTCCGCCCACCACGCCATCGTGTCGCGCACTGACCATGTTGTTACACTCCCGCCAGAGGGAACCCCTGTACCGCTTGCACGATAATCGGAAATAGCAATCCAAAACGGGCTTGAGATATTAGTTGCGCCGATATTGGCAAATTGCCACCAATTGGACGTATCGCCGCGGCTTGTATCACGCCGTCCGACAATTGCGTAATCGTGCTGTGGTCCGCCTCTCGCCCAGTTTGTGCCGGGCTCATAAGGTGCATTTGCTGGATTGGCACGCCCGCGAGTCGGGCAATGATAAACCGAAACGCTTCCAAGCTGATTCCGATCTTCTTGCGAAAGAGTACCGGCAGTGGACTGATGATCACGAACTTCCGACCACCAACCGCCGCCTGTGATAAATTTGCACGACGTTACGTTGTCGTAACAATCTGCTCTGGACAACATCATGTCCTAAAGCGGTTGTTGTTCCATGTACGGGAACAAAAGTGGGAATAATCCCATTCGCCATTGACAAATAATCGCAGGCGGAAGACCTTGTCGAGAGTCGTGAAAGTTGTGAACCGCCAAGCCCATTTGCTTGAGGTTGTTGCTGCATTGCATTCTCCGAGCCGCTTCCCGCGCCGCCTGAACCGCAGGCAAAAGCAGCGCGATCAAAATTCCGATGATCGCAATCACGACGAGTAATTCGACCAGCGTAAACGTTCGACGAACAAAAGATAGTTTTCCAAATTGGGCAGAAATGCTCGCAATAACACGGGCAAAAAAGAGTGAAATCGCACGTAAAACATGGTATATGAACCATTTTACGTACCCCCCTTTTTTGTAATATTTTGACATAACTCAAGGAAATTAAACGCTTTGTTCAATTTTTTCATCGCTGAAACCCCTTCTAAACTTTGTAGGTTTTTGAAAAATTGATTAAACAAAGCCGCCATAGCTTGGTTTAATCAATTAAATTTTATACATAAATAGTATTATGATAGCAAAAAAATGAGTTTGCCAACAGACGAATTTAAAATTTGAAGTTTTTCTTGAAGAATAATCCAATGATTTCACATTTTGGGGAAAGTACAATGATCACGATAATTTTTTTGTGAACTCTGTGATTAAAAGATGAGATGTGTTTTTAGAGTGTTCCTCAAGTTATTTCTTTGAGAAAAATAGTTCCGCGTTCCGCGATATTCCATTGCATCGTTTTTAATAACGCGATAAACGGTTGGTTGTCTTCCTCTGCTTGGATTTCTAAAATATCAACACATTCCTTCCTCTGTATTTCACGCAGCATTTCACCAAGCAAATAAGTTGCTAATCCTTGTTTACGACAATCGTCTCGCACCCAAACGTCCATAAGACCGGCAACAACAGAACGCGAATAAGAAGAAATCGGCGCGGACAAAGAAGGCGATTGACGCGGCTTGAAATCCGGCATTTCTTCCGAGTTAATAATCCGCATTGTTATAATCCCGACCGGTTGAGAATCATTCGGTAAAACACCGTGTAGTTCCAACCATGTGAAATTACACATCATACACGCTTCCCACCAATGTTTCGGCTGCGGCAAATCAGTGCATGTCAATGAAAGTTTCCGTCGCCACATGATTGTTTTTACGTTAATCGGCGGACGATAAGATTCCAGCGAAACGCGAAACAACAAGGTGTTATGAACCGCTTGGTAGCCGGAATTGGTGTAAAGTTTTGTGATTTCTTGATCCGACTCGAACACGCCGATTGGCTCGCTGCCGCCGTACAATCCCATATAAAATGGAGCCGCCGGTCGAACCGCACCGCCGTAAATTTGTTTTGCGCCGCATTTTGTCAGATAACCTTCGCACGCTTGTAAGAGCGTATTTGCAACTGTCGAATCATTTTCATATTCCGGTAGAATCATCATCATACAAATCACTCCGACAGACATGTCAATGTCGGTATGCGTTGCGTTGGGACCAAATGCAGCGTGAGCGAATCCGACAGCATTTTCGTTTTCATCAAATGCCAAAAACAAACCGTTTCGGTCAAAATAAGGACGTCCCAAAATATGTTGTTCCAGCAACGCCATCGAAAGCGGACGGAAATGTTGCGAATTGACGGCGGCGCATTTCTCCCAAATTTTCAACAAAAACGGCGGGTCAGTGTTGCGAAAAGTGCGAATAACCAACAAAATTTCCTCCTGATAGTTTTCCACAAACGTTTTGTGGTTGTGGTAGAAACACTTCATACAAAATTGACATGATAAAAACTTTCTACTGAACATTATACGAAATCTAATAAAAAATAGTATCCTTCTCAAAAATACTTATGAAAAGAATGCAAAGTTTCTATACTCATGTTACGCAAAAATAATTTCAAGCGAACCGTGTGAGCTTTGGGGGCATGCAAAAATTCTTGATTATTTCGTTTTTGGGGGACAATCTTTGAAAACACAATAGAAAGCTATGGCGTCAGCTGCCTCAGCCAAATAAATCCGCATTGGGCAACTGAATAGTTACTGTTTTACCGGACAATATGAACTATTGCAACCCTTATTTATCAAGTTTTCCTGAGTAGCCAACAAAGCCCCCAAACTCGCCCTTATGTTTTAGAGGTCATGTCCGAGCGAAAACGGAGCGCGTGTGTGCGTAATTTTTGTCAATCGTTGTTTCGTTTTCGCTCGGATATATTGTAACGTTAAATATTATTTTTTATGATGTTTTTTTATG
>JAIRYX010000329.1 GCA_031267635.1 Planctomycetaceae bacterium | reverse complement strand
TTCAAAATATTCCGCATTCCCCTTGGAAGACTCCAAATTTTTGTGTATAATAGCAATTAATAAAATTAACTGTTAGGCAGAATCAATAGTGACAGTTGCCTTTCAAATTCTCAAAAACTAAAAATGAAGGAGTTTCAGTGATGAAAAAGCTAAACAAAGTGTTTAATTTTCTTGAATTGCGTCAGAATATGTCGGGGGGGGGGGGGTACGTAGAATGGCTAAAATGCCATATTTTACGTGCGATTTCCCTATTTTTTGCCCGTATTATTGCGTGTATTTCTGCCCGCTTTGGAAAAAAATCTTTTGTTCGTCGAGCGTTTACGCTGGTCGAACTTCTTGTGGTCATTGCCATTATTGGTATTCTGATCGCGTTACTTTTGCCTGCTGTTCAAGCTGCCCGCGAAGCGGCTCGCCGAATGCAGTGTTCCAACCAATTGAAACAAATTGCATTGGCGTGTCACAACTACGAGTCGTCCACAAAATCGTTGCCGCCCGGCTCGTCGCTAAACGGTCGGACGTACGGCGTTTTCGTGCTGGTTTTGCCGTATATGGAAGGGTCCGCCCTGTACGACTTAATCCAACCTAACATGGCATCTCAAAACGCCTATCAAAACACCGCTTGCCGCGTAGTTCAAATGGGATTACGCTGTCCAAGTGAACCGCAGCGAGATACGCCGGTCAACGGCAGCAGCGTTCCGAGTAACTACGCGGTCAGCGGCGGAGATTATTGTCTGAAAGAAAACGAAAGTGCGAATGCAGCCAACGCCGCTTATTCGCGAGGAGCGTTTCAACCGCGTGCAGTAACAAGTTTGGGTGCGATCACCGATGGAACGTCTAACACGATGCTTGCCAGCGAACGTCCTATCGGTCTTCCCAATAACAAAGCCAAAGGCGGAATTGCCGCAGACGCTTCGGATGTATTTCCCAATTCGAGCTACAATTCGTGCGAAACATCCGGCTTCAATCCTTCCGCTTGTGCCTCGTTGCTTGACCCGAACGACAAAAAAGTGTTCAAAAACGGTCAGGCGGTCTATGGTTCGGATATTCCTCCGATGGGACGTTGGTACGAAGGAATCACGCTTTCAACGTTCACCAATACGATTCTTCCGCCGAACGCCGCCGGATGTTCGTCGCAACATTATAACGAATATCCGATGTTGGTTCCGCCCGGAAGTTCTCATACCGGCGGCGTCAATGCCGCACGTTGTGACGGATCGGTTGCGTTCATTTCCGATACGGTGGAATGCGGAAATCTTACCGGAACAACAGTCGGCACGAACACCGGATTATGCAAACGCGCCGGTATCTCCAATTTCGGAATCTGGGGAGAATTTGGCTCGCGCGACGGCGGCGGTTCTATCGGAGGTTTGTAAATCGTTTTTCATTAAAAGGGACATGAGGGACAATTGGGACTTTGGGGACATGATATCTTCCTCGCACTTGAACATTCGACTTTTAAGACAGTGTTGGTCGTTTATCACGTCCCTAAAGCCCCTTTTGTCCCTAACGTCCCTTTTTTGATGAAAGACGAATGTTACAGCGTGAGAAATATTTATCAAATTTTGCTTTTTATTGAAAGGTTTATAGAATGAAGAAAAATTGTTTGCTTGTGTTGGTTTTGTGTTTGTTCGTGGTCGGGCTATCGGGGTGCAAACGCGAAGGAATGAAAGGATTGGTTTCATGTGCCGGAACGGTTACGAAAGGCGGTCAGCCGGTTGCCGGAGTCAATATGACGTTCGTGCCGGTTTCTGCGGAAGGCGAAATTCGCGGCGCCAATGCATTCACCGATGACAATGGCGCGTTTACGCTCAAAACGTTGACTTGGAACGGCATTTTGCCCGGCGAATACAAAGTCAAACTGACCAAACGTGTTCCTGATAAAGTTTACACAAAAGCGGAAGAAGAAGCCGCCCGTGCTCAGGGAAAAGATCTTCCCGTTACATACGTTGAACAAATGGGAAAATATGCCGACCCGAACAAATCCCAATTGATCGTAACAATTCCCAAATCGGGAGCAAAAAATCTCGAAATTAAAATTGAATGAATCAATTGTCATTATTTTCACTTGTTGCAAATAATGAGTAAGATGTGGTATAATGATACGCTTCAGGCAAGCTCTAAAAAATTTGTAACAACATTTTCTACCTGATGCTGACCAACTTTTAACGAACAGTTCACTGAATAGTTACAGAAATTTTTTAGAATTTTTATTGACAATAGACCTTTTATCTCACTGGATATTACAAAATAGACGCAATTTAGATCATCATAAAACAGCGTATGTGGATAGGATATCTTTGTGTTGAATAAGTGAGAAAAAAGGTCTAACAATTTCTCAAAACATTAAATTCAGGAGTAATTTCATGACTCAAACTCGCCGTGATTTTTTAAAACATTCCGCGGTTGCGGCAACAGCTGCCGGCTTTACGCCGTACCTATTTTCAAGTGCGCAGTCGGCAATGGCGCAAGCGCCAAGCGACCGGCTTCGGTTTGGTTGTATCGGCGTTGGAAGTATGGGACGGCCGAATGCGTCCGCGTTTTCACGCCTCGCCGACGTTGTCGCTATTAACGACGTGGACACGTCTCATATGGACGAAGCGTGCGCCGAGCATGAACGAATCGGCAAAATCAGTCCCGACGGAAAACTAACCTCGCCGGAAAAAGTCAAAGACTACCGCGAAATTTTAGATCGTAAAGATATTGATGCGGTCTGTATTGTTACGCCGGACCATTGGCACGTCAAAATTGCAGTGGAAGCGTTGCAGGCGGGCAAGCATGTTTTTTGTCAGAAACCGTTGACGCTGACGGTCGAAGAAGGACAACTGATTCGCAACGCCGTCAAGAAATACAATAAACAAGCGTTTCAAGTCGGTACGCAGCAGCGCACGGATCGCGGGCGTTTTCTCACCGCGATCCTTATGGTGCAAAAAGGTTATCTTGGAGAAATCAAACGAATCGGCTGTCATATTGACGGCGCACCGACGTCCGGAGAAATTCCGAAAGCCGAAATTCCCGCAACGCTCGACTTTGAACGCTGGCTCGGTCAAGCTCCTCTGACCGAATATATTGCGTCGGAAAACAACCATAACGAACGTCAAAACTTCTGGCCCCGCAACAGCCGCACACACTACGAGTTT
>JAIRYX010000327.1 GCA_031267635.1 Planctomycetaceae bacterium | reverse complement strand
AAACTGATCGACATACCGAGTTTTGCGGCTTCTTTGAGTGCGTGTTTGTACAACTCGCGCCATTCGGGCGTGCCGAACGTCGGACCTGCGGGAACGTTGTTGTTACCGTCTTGACTTGCTCCGCCCGCATCAAAAATGATTGCGCCGCCGAACCCTTGTTTTGACATTTCGGTCAAATCGTTAGTGATGGAATCCTTGTCAACATTCCCGTTAAGCCACCACCAATACGCCCAAAGTTTCGCCGAATCCGGCGGCGTTTTGAATCCGGCAACAAGCGAATCGGCAGAATCATTAAGCGGATCCGCCGAAACATTCGTTGCAACAACACGACGTGCCGAAGTGAAACGTTGCATCAAATTTTGCCGTGAATTTTGCTGCGGTTCTTGCCCGCTGACAACATCGGCAACCAAACATATCGCCGACAACAATACCAAAACTAAAGTGAGATTTGTTTTCATTTTGTTCTTTTTTTGTAATTATTTGAGTTTTTGAGACAGACTGCTAAACAGCAGCCAACAGGTTTTGTATGGTTAAAAAACGTCCGAAACCGTAATGACCGGCATGTTGAAGATTTCCGGTAAATTGTTCATAAGTCTTTAATCTACAAGGGGTTTAGTAAATAAATGCTCTTTGAGAGCAGCCGATTTTTGTCTGTTTTCCGAAAAAAACACGTGAGAGATTTTTTTTATCTCTCGTGTGATAGGTTTCATCTCTCGTGTGATAAGTCTCATCTCTTGAGAGATTTTGCCCTATCTCTCGAGAGATAGGTTTCATCTCTCGTGTGATTTTTTTTATCTCTCGTGCGATAAGTCTCATCTCTTGAGAAGATGTTGTCCTATCTCTCGTGTGATAGGTTTCATCTCTCGTGTGATTTTTTTTATCTCTCGGGAGGATTTTCCCTCTTTTGGCGGGTTTCTGCCGTTTCGGAACGATTCATTTCTACAACATATTGTCCCTAGCGGGACCAAATACGCGGAATTTTTACCAAAACGGTCAATCATTCGCTAATGCGCTTGCAACACTATCCGCTTTCACTATTACTATCTCATGTTACGCACCCCAAGCAAAAAAGCCGACAAAATATTCACTGTTTTTTAACCCCGCAGGGGTGTGATGTGCATAACCGGCGGTGGAGCGAAGCGCAACCGCCGGATCGCAACATCCCCAAACCAAAGCCCTGCAAGGGCGAGATGATTTGAAGCGAAATACGAGTTTGATAATCTCGTCCCTGCGGGACTTTGTGTTTTTGGCGCGCTGATCCGGCGGTTGCGCTGCGTTCCACCGCCGGTTATGCACATCACGCCCCATGCGGGGCTACGGAAAATGTTCTTTGACAAATTCATAAATGTACTTGCTACAGAGAGTGCGTAACATGAGTTAGTAACCAACAAAGCCCCCCCTCAATGGCATCCTTATTCCCTTATTTTTAGATCATGGACTTTTATCAAAACTAAACTAAAAATAAGGGAATAAGGGCGCATATCGGGAGCTGTGTCGACTACTAAGGGAAATTTGATAAATAAGGGTTGCAATGGTAAAGTCTTTCGGGTAACTCTATAGTTGCCCAAATGTGGATTTAGTTGGCTTGGGCAACTGAATCGTTACGGGGAACTTCTAAAAAACACTTTCAACAACTTCTACCATTGAAAAATAAGGACTTGCTGATATTAGGAAGAGATTTTTAGACGTTCCCTACAGTATTGTATCTATCAATCTCTCCCCCAAATGTGCAATAAGCAGTAAACTTAATCAATTCGAGCCCACGATCTCCAGCGAGCTGGTTCGCTTAAAACATGGAGTGAAGTCAGCGAGGAAAAATAGGTTGGGAAGACGTTCATCGGACGGGTTTATGAACAATGGAGCGAAGTGACAAAACCCAAAACAGACGCCAAAAGACGATTTGTCGTATTCGTATTCAAGTATTCGAGCAATCGCGCAAGGGGGAAACGGACATTTTTTTGCTGACCAATTTAACTAATCTATACATCTCACGGTGGGAAATTGCACTTTTATTGTATTGGTTTATAATAATACCCGCAACGGATAAATGGCAATTTCTTACTGTGTAATGTATAATGGAAAAATCAAAGATCGGTTGGACATTGGCTAACTGATGTTTGATTCCAATTAGGACCAATTCCGAAAGCGGGCTGGCGCTTTGAAAGCGGCTTATAAGTAAAACAAAAGTTCCTGTTTTGTACAACATACACAATGGGATGTATTCACAAGCTCATTATTGGTAATCTCGGCGGTCTAAAGTTTCTCGTAAAACTATCCGTGAGCAACTTAAACCCGGAACCGAAATTGAGCCAAACATTAGATTATTTTCAGAATGAACATGGGAAATTTTTTTAAAGACAATAACGACATTCAGTTTCACTTCGGTTTTCATGACCTGAAGGAATTAGCAACGTTCATTGAGCGTGAGACGTGGAACGGAGACGCGGATTATGTGCCGGAATCGGCGGACGACGCGGCGGATAATTATCGGCGGGCGCTGGAAATTATCGGCGAGGTCGCGTCCGACGTGATTGCGCCGGGGGCGGAAAATGTCGATCTCGAAGGGAACTCACTCAATTCCGACGGCACGGTGACCTTACATCCGCAAGTACGAGAAAATTTGCGGCGGCTCGGTCAGGCGGACATGATGGGCTTTACGCTACCGCGAAAATACGGCGGAATCAACTGTCCGATCCTCATTTACACGATGGCGACGGAAATCGTGTCGCGTGCCGATTGTTCGTTTATGAACATGTTCGGATTGCAAGGAATTGCCGACACGATTTATGCTTTCGCGTCCGACAATATACGCGACGAATACCTTCCGAAATTCGCAAGCGGCGAAGTTACCGGCGCAATGGTTCTCACCGAACCGGACGCCGGAAGCGATTTACAAGCGGTGCGTCTTCGCGCCGATCAAGATGAAAACGGCAACTGGATTTTGAACGGCGTGAAACGTTTCATCACCAACGGATGCGCCGAAGTGTTGCTTGTGCTGGCACGCAGCGAACATGAAATCACCGACGGACGCGGCTTGAGTCTCTTTCTTTGCGAACGTTCGCCGCAAGTTAAAGTCCGATGTCTCGAAAAGAAGCTCGGCATTCACGGTTCGCCGACATGTGAACTTGTCTTTGACAATGCGCCGGCATATTTGATCGGAGAACGTCAGCGCGGACTCATCACTTATGTTATGGCGTTGATGAACGGCGCGCGGCTCGGTATTGCGGCGCAATCGCTTGGCGTTGCGGAAGCGGCATATCGGCTGGCGAGGACTTACGCCAACAGCCGCGAACAATTCGGCGGTCCCATTGAACGTCTATCGCCGGTTGCGGAAATGGTTGTCGATATGAAAATCGCTATTGAAGCGTCGCGATCGCTCACTTACGAAACCGCCCGCATCTGCGACATTGAAAATAACTCGAATCGGCTTTTGGAGCGAGCGGAAGAGAAGCTTTCCGACGAGGAAAAGAAATCGTTCAAACAAACATCGCGGACGCTCAAAAAATTAAACGCGATGTTGACGCCGATGAGTAAATTCTGCGGCAGCGAAATGGCAAATGAAGTGACGTATAAAACGATTCAGGTACTTGGCGGTTCGGGTTACATGCGCGATTACGCGGCGGAACGTTATGCCCGTGACGCGAGAATTACCAATATTTACGAAGGAACGAGTCAATTACAAATCGTCGCCGCCGTGCGCGGCGTAACATCCGGCGTTTTCAAAACGTACGCGGAAGAACTCGAAACACGTTACGTCTCCGACGATCCCGAACTTGCCGCGCTGCGTGAAAAATTGATCTCCGCGAAAAATGAAATTCTCGAAGCCGTCGCTTATGTCAAAACGCAGTCGGGCGCGTATCTTGAACTTACGGCGCGGCAGCTTGTGGAATCGGCGATCTACGTGCTTTGCGGACACCATCTTCTCGGACACGCGGCGAAATGCGATAGAAAAAAGAAAGTCGCCAAGTTATACGTCGAAAAGAACCGCCCCGCAGTGACGGCAAAATGCGAGCGTGTCAAAAGCGGCAACGCGCAGGAAATCGAAGATTACGAATTGATTGCCGGCGCTGTTCCCGCTGCGGCGTGAGAGTGTTTGACTCCTATTCAAGTTTATACTCCTTGCACTTTCAAATTCGGTTTGCATTCTCAAAGGGACGTTAGGAACAAAAGGGACTTTGGGAACGTGATGAACGATGAACTCTCTCTTAAAAAGCGAATAGTCAAGTGCGAGGAGTATATTATGTCCCTAAAGTCTCTCATGTCCCTTACGTCCCTTTACCAAGAATGAACCATGACATTAACCAAAGAGGAAATCCGCCAAATCGTCGCCGAGCGAAAAAAGATGTTAGCGGATACGCAAGCGCCGAGTCAACAGGTGATTGCGAGATTGACGACATTGCTTGAAATGTCAACAGCAAAGACCATCATGACGTATGTGGATTTCGGTAAAGAAGTTCGTACCGTACCGATGATTGCCGACTTACTTCAAAAGAACAGGCAAGTTGTCGTTCCCTATTGCGAACAAAATGAAATTCGCTTGTTTTTGCTGAAACGTTTAAGCGAACTCGCACCGGGGTATTTTGGGATATTAGAACCCAAGATTGAGCTTCGCGGGCTTTCTGAACGCAAAATACGGAATGATGAATTGCAGATCGTCATCGTGCCGGGGCTTGCGTTTGATTCATACGGCGGTCGTGTCGGGCGCGGTAACGGATACTATGACCGTCTTTTGCAGAAGTTGCCGGAAACGGTCATGACAATTGGGCTTGCTTTTGATTGCCAGCTTTTCGACAAAGTGCCGATGCAAGAAAACGATTGCTTTCTGAAAGTTATCGTGTCCGAAACAAAAACGTTTTACGCTAAAAGCGAACCATGAGCGATGAGCAGGATAAGCGTATCCCGCGTCGCTTGAGCGACTTGTCGCTGGAGTCCCTCAAGTCTCTCTGGTTACTCAAGTCTCTCTTGTTCCTAACGTCCCTTTTTAAATGATCAAACCATGTACGAGCGACCTGAAATTCACGCAATGGCTGGGTATGTTCCCGGCGAACAACCGAAACGAAACGGAACGGTTAAACTGAATACGAACGAGAATCCGTACCGCGCGTCGGAAAAGGCGTATGACGCAATCCGCGAAATATGCGACAGCCGGAACAACGCAAGCGGTTTGTCGCGGTATCCGAATCCGCCCGCGCAGCCGTTTCGGGAAGCGGCGGCTGAAATCTACGGAGTCGAGCCGGAAACGGTCTTGTGCGGAAACGGCAGCGACGATATTCTGACGATCCTCACGCGGACGTTCGTTGGAAGCGGCGAGCTGATCCGTTTGCCGCGACCGAGTTATATCTTGTATGCGTCGCTGGCGGAAATTCAAGGAGCGCGTTATGAAGAAATTCTGTTCGATGAGAATTGGCGACTACCGCCCGCATTTGCCGAAGCGAAAGACGGTTTGAAACTTGTGTTTTTGCCGAATCCGAACTCGCCGTCCGGCACGGTTCTCTCGAAAGGCACGATTCTCGAAATCGCGGAGCGGCTACCGTGTCCGTTAATTGTCGATGAAGCATACGCCGACTTTTCGGAGTTTCATTGTATCGATCTTGTCTCGCAACGCGAAAACATCATTGTCACACGGACGTTGAGCAAAGCGTATGCGTTAGCGGGCTTGCGGTTCGGCTATCTTTTCGCTCCTCCGAATTTAGTGGAGCAGATGCTCAAGGTCAAAGACTCTTACAACTGCGACGCTCTTTCGATAGCGGCGGCAACGGCGGCTATTTGCGACACGGAGTGGCAACAGGAAAACCGCCGCACAATCCTTGCGACGCGAAAACGGCTGACCGAAGGAATGCGAACGCTTGGCTTTGCCGTACCGGATTCGCAAGCAAATTTCATCTGGTGCGTTCATCCGAGTCTCAAAACCGCGTCGCATAAACCGATTTATGAATACTTAAAACAAAACGGTTACCTTGTGCGGTACATGAATTACGGCGTTTCGGGCGACGGTCTCCGCATCAGCGTCGGAACCGACGAACAGATTGACGAGTGTCTCGCGTTGATTCGACAGTTTGTTTCAACCGAAATTTCAAGCGGGACGAGTCTAACATGATGCGGTCATTGACCGTGCCGTATTCATGGAAAAGCGTAGCGGTTGCGAATCTAACAACAATTCAATGAAGTCACTCATGTTACGCATGAGCGATTAACATTCGGGAAACGTAACGATTCAGTCGCTCAACCCCAATCAATCCGTACAGGACAACGGAATAATTACCGTCAATTTTGCCGGAATACCGGAATAGATGATTATTGCCGCCCTTATTTATCAACTTTTCCCTTAACAGCCCGAATCATGCCAACATGCGTCCCTTATTCCCTTATTCTTTAGATCATGGATTGTTATCAAAACAGATGAATGAAACATAAGGGAATAAGGGCGCGATTGGGAAACTATGCTGGCTACTAAGGGAAACTTGATAAATAAGGGCGGCAATAGTAAAATCTTTCGGATAACTATTCAGACGCCCAGTGCGGATTTATACTCATTGCCCTTGAGTTTTCGGTTTTACGACTGGAGTTCAAACTGAATGTTACGATAGAACGACGTCAGTGAAGACCGAAATTTCAAGGGCAAGAAAGTATATTGGGTTGGAGCGGCTGAATCGTTACGATAGCTCATGCGTAACATGAGGAAGTAATATCACTCCTCGCGCTTGCAATTTTGATTTTTAAGACAGTGTTGATCGTTTATCACGTTCCCAAAGTCCTTTGTGTTTCTAACGTCCCTTTTTGGATGAAAGCCGAATTTTAAGGGGCGAGGCGTTTATAAGGAGGTAGGAGGTAGTATCATGGCAAAGAAGTATTTTTGGAAACTCTGGCTTCGGCTCAACACTCTGACCAAGAGCGTCAACCACGACTATATCGCCGTAGTCTCCACCGTCGGCAATACGCTGCGTAACGAAGACATTGCGCGGCACATCGTCAAGGAGCGGAGCGAACTCCGCTACGAAACCATCCTGAGCATTCTCAACGAGCGCGACGCGATGGAACGCGACGCCGTGCTGAACGGTTCGTCGGTGCAGAGCGGCAACATTCATCTCACGCCCCGCGTTACCGGCAACTGGATCGGTACAGCCCCTGTGTTCGACCCCAAGGAACATAAAATCACCCTCGACGCTACCTTGACCGTCGAAATGCGGAAGGCGTTCGAAGACGTGGGCGTGGATGTTTTGGGTACGAAAGCCGTCGGCGGCGCAATCATCGGACTCGTTACCGACGTGCTGACCGGCAAGACCGACGGTGTTGTTTCCGTCGGCGGCGACATTATGATTACGGGCGAGAAAATCAAGATTGCCCCCGTCGATGAAGAAGGGCTGGGCGTGTTTTTCATTGCTGCCGACGGCACGGAAATCCCATTGGACCACCCTGCCACGATGAACAACCCGAAAAAGATCATCTGCCGCCTGCCCGCACAGGTGACCGACGGCAAGTACACGCTGAAAATCGTTACACGCTGCTCCAGCGGCTCAAAATTACTCAATGAACCGCGTACCATTCCGTATGCGTTGCCTTTAACGGCAGTAACGCTTCAATCGTGACACACAGGTTGTGCCACCTACGACGATGGGAACAATCGAGACGCGACCACGGGAAGGATCGAGGCACGACCACGAGAAGGGGCGAGTCGCGACCACGGGAAGGGGCGAGTCACGACCACGGGAAGGGTCGAGATACGACCACGGGAAGGGTCGAGATACGACCACGGGAAGGGTCGAGTCACGACCACGGGAAGGGTCGAATCACGACCACGGGAAGGGTTGAGTCGCGACCACGGGAATATGTACGACTCAATCACGGGCGCGAGCGAGCTGCATACGCGGGAACGAGGGGTGTTAGGGATAATAGAGGTTTTAGTGAATAATAAAGACGCTTGGGACAACGGCGCTTCGGAAACACCAAAAGCGGCTTCCACAGTCAACATAGCAGCGCAACTATTCAGTCGCTCAAACCACATAAATCCGTACCGGACGCCTGATGATTACGGTCAATCTTACCGAAAGACTTTACTATTACAGTCCTGATTTATAAAATTCCCTTAGTAGCCCCAAATTGGCGGGAGTTACCGGTTGCCGTGCGGATTTATTTAGTTTGAGCAACTGAAGAGTTACCTAAAAAAAAGAAAAAAGGTCGCTTTTGGATTTTTTTTTGTTACAATGGAGTTTAATCTTTTGGGTAATAGAGATATTTAAGAAACATAACAAGGGCAACGATTTACTAAAGTTGAAAAAGATAGTATGGCAACAATGACGGAATCCGAACAAGCTCGAGTCCCATTTTTTCTGGTTGAAAAAGGTCAGGAAAAGCCAAGCGGGTATATTCATATTGACGACAATGTTTTAGTAGTGACGTTTACTCACGCCAATACGTCTGTGAAAATCAGGAAGTCTGATGCGTCGCAATTCGTTGAGATTATTGATGATACGTCGATTCGTCTGGAACGCCCGGATAAACCTGGCGTTTGGGCGCAGTTATTCTTTCCGATAAACGGGCAAGGGCGTTTCCTGATTTACTCTATTCAAAGTTGGATGGGTGCAGATAGTTCCGAAAGAAGCGTCGCGAGAAAATTGGCATTTCTTGCACGTTTTGAATCCGTCGGTGCAAGATGTGCGGCGTTGTGGCAGTTGGCGCTTCCTTACGCCTTGCTTGGAATTGCGTTTTTGCTGGAAATTCTTTTCCCGGAAACATTATTACCGGAATTTAAAACGTTTTCTTCCGCATGGCATATTTTTCCATTATCGCCGATTGTTGCGGTACATTATATTTTCTTTCTGATCCCCGGACTTGCGATCCTCATTTTTCGCCGTGTGTGGGGATTGCGAATTATGTTTTACTTGAGTCTATTGATGACGCTAATTGTCGTCGCCGTCGGTTTTCATTCGCCGCAACTGTTGGAAACTCTGACAACCATTGAACCGAATATCATTTTGCCCGGTTACTGGTTCATCACATTGCCGTATCTTGTGTTTCTGATGTTACCGGCATTTTATTATTTGGTGGTTTGGCAGCGGCATTAGAAAAGGTGCGAGGCGGACTTTGGAAGGGAGTTTTTGTACTTACAGACTTCAAATTCCCTTTCAGACTATCAATCATCATTCGAGACTGAAAAACAAGGGGTAAAAAGAGGTAAAACCGTCATGTGAGAGCGGGGCTTTTCGAGGGGCTGGACACGTTGCAAATAGCTTGCGGAATTTTGCACCCGAAAACAAAATCGCCGTAAGTTACGATACATTGCAACTTACGGCAGATGATGACAACATAAAATTGGGGGAATTGGGCGATGACGGGCTCGAACCGCCGACCTTCTGGGTGTAAACCAGACGCTCTAACCAACTGAGCTAATCGCCCTAATAATAAAAATAACTATTCAGTAGAGCCATGGTTTTGAAGGAGAGCAGGCGAAATTTTGGCATATCTCAATCAAAAACCTGCCCCTACTGAATAGTTACAATATATTTATGTAGCACATTGAATTACAGCAAAACTACATAACTATTATTTTTATTATAAGGACATAGAAGACATCATTAGTCTTTGCCAACAATGCCTAATTCGCGTTTTTCTAACACTTCGCGGTTTGCTGCTTTCAAGTCCTCTTCCGTGGCTTCGTGAATTTCCGGTTTGTTGCCGCCAGCTACCGCATAGTTGATCGCTTCTTCCGTAACTCCTTCAATTTCATAAGGATATTCCGTAATAACAGCCTTTGATAAAATCAAATCCAATACTTTGCGTTCTATAATTTGATTGCGCAAAATATCCATTTCACCTTGTTTTTCCAGTTGAGCGCGAATCCGACGTGGTGTTGCATTTTGGTGGGTAGCGATAAGTTGGATTTCTGTATCGTAATCTTGCTCTGTTTCTACGATATTCTCGATTTCTGCTATTTTTTCTAAAATAAAATGCTCTTTGAGTGCTTGTGTTACAATATCTCTGCTATTTTGTCGCAAGCGGTTGATTTGCGATCTAATTTCTTGCTCCGTATAACCGCTTCGTTGTAATTCTAATATCATTCGTTGCAATTCACGATTCGATTGTCGTTGTAATAATGCAGGCGGTAATGTCCAAGTTGCGCTGATTGTCAAAGAATCAGTCACTTGCTGACGCACATAACGATATTGCTCGTAAATCAATTGACGTTCAAGAACGTCACGAACCGCATCCTTTAGTTCGGCTACATCGCTAAAATGCCCTAGGTCTTTGAGAAATTCAGGTGTGAGCTCCGGTAATTCCAATTTTTTAATCTCTTTGATTTCAAATATTGCCTGAATCTTTTTCCCACGATAGCTTACGTTCATTGCATCTTGAGAAAGAGTTATTTCCGTCTCACGTATATCACCTACCTTAACTCCTTTCATCAATTTGTCGAAGTCATTGATCGAACCATCGTTAAATGAAAGCGTTGAACGAATTCGAATCGTCTCTTCATCTGCTGAAGAAAACTCATTTCCTTCATAGGAAAAGGATAATTTTGTTACAATATAATCGCCTAATTCCGCTTCACCATCTTTCGGGACAAGCTTTCCGTATTCCGTCAACGTGCGGTTAAGAGCATAGTCAACATCTTCTGGCGAAAACGTTCTCACCGGCTTTTCGATTTTCAAACCTTCCCAGTTAGGAAGTTCAAACTCTGGTCGAACTTCAAGCTGAAATTCAAATACCAAAGGTCCATTTTCAGGCAATACCACAGCATTTAAATCAAAATCCGGTTCGCTAATTGGTGTAAGTTCTTTATTATTATGGAGTTGCTTAATACTGTCCATAATAAGTGAACCTTTGACCCGATCTTGCACCATTTTTCTGTAGCGTTTTTCTACAAGCTTTTTCGGAGCACGGCCTTTGCGAAAGCCCGGTACGCTGGCATTTTCAATAATGTCATCAAATTCTTTTGAAAAATAACGATCAACTTCTTTGCGAGGAATTGTCGCTACTATTTTCCGTTCACATACAGAAAGCGTCTGAATATCTAGGGTGCAATCCAAAGGCAATGTTTCTTCTGTGAGACTGTTTTTTTCATTTTGTACATTGAAATTTTCATTTTCAAATTCGGACATATTGAAATTTCCTGCCAATAGCGAAAAATTTTGGATGTTGATAACATAATACCTTATTCTGCAAATTACCGCAGTTTTTTGTATCTTGAAATCAACAAATCTTCATTGTTAAAGCCAGATACGTTTCCAGCTACGCATTTTTTCGAGTGTTTAGGATGCGTCCAAGAAAACACAACGAAAGCCATTATTACTAAAATCTTGTATTTAATAAAGAGATTTGAGCATTCACAAAAAATGACTTCCGGCACAAGACGAAATCAGCTTCTCAAAAAGAAATTTTTATGTAAAAATTTCTCCCTAAAACCATTACTGAATATCGCAATAGGAAAACTCTCATTTTCCTCTCATCGAAAAAGAGCGGGCGAAGGGGTTCGAACCCTCGACAACGACGTTGGCAACGTCGTGCTCTACCAACTGAGCTACGCCCGCAATTTACATAATTAATGTGCAAATCGCACTTGATTGTTCAGGATTATACAAGAACTCCAACCCTTTGCAAGGGCGTCTCCTAATTTTTTTCACTTGACTGTAAATTTTGATTAAAATAGGAAACCTTTAACGATACATAAAACGTTAATCAAGCAATCCTACCTAATAAACCGAATTTAAGGAGGACACCGTATTGTTTTTATGATGTTGAAAAATTTGTATTTTTCGTAAAAACTGATGTACAAATTACAACAAATAGATATGGTGACAAATATTAGTGAACTAAAATCAATCGGTAACCTCCCTAAATCGGGCGGAGAAGATAATGTTGCGTGAAATTCCTATTATTGCCACTCTGACTATTTTATTTACTACTCCAGTGATTTCACTGTTCGCTGATGACTACAATCGTGAAAAAATATTTGAAGCGAGATATGGAACGGTCGTGATTGAAGGGGATAAAATTGATACCTCTCGCGGCTTGGGATTAAAAGATTATACTATTTCTTATAATGGAGTAGGTGCCGGGGTTATCATTGATCCTCGGGGTTATATTGTCACAAATTATCATGTCATTGACGGTATTCGCAAGATTCAGGTAAAAACATTTGACGGCACGCAATATCAAGGACAATATATCTGCCACGATCCGGTGACGGATATTGCGCTCATAAAAATTATTCCGAACAAGCCGTTGGAGCCAATACGAATAGGAGATTCCAGTAAGGTACGTGAAATGGATTTGATTGCGGTTATCGGGCATCCGTTTGGTTATGTTTATTCTGTCAATCGCGGTGACGTCAGCGGAATGAATCGGGAAGTGTTAGTTACGCAAAGTTTAAAGTACACTAATTTATTTCAAGTCACCGCAGCAATCAATCCGGGAAATTCGGGCGGTCCGTTGCTCAACACGGAAGGGGAAATGGTTGGTATTAACTCTGCGTTACGTCAAGGTTCGATGTTGATTGCGTTTAGTATTCCCGGAGATTTTGTGATGGAAGTCGGTGCGGAATTGGTCAATCAGCATACAAGTCAATATTGCTATCATGGCATTCGATTCAAAAAAGTTGATTTGAATCTGATTGGTACGTCGGCGATCAATACTGATGACTATAAAGTTGTGACAGTCCATTCTGTTGATCCGGGAAGTCCAGCGGAGGAAGCGGGAATCCAATCCGGCGATATTTTAATTTCCGCGAATGATATTCCTGTTGAAAGAAAACTTGATTTTCAACGAGCATTCCTTGAACTTCGTGAAAAAAATTCGGCTAAAGTGGTTTTCGAGCGAAATGGAAATCGTTATGAAACGGAAATAACGCTTCGTAATCCGCGTTCCAGAAGCGATAACATCACGATTGCGTCGGCAACGCCAGGACGAGCAAATCATATCAACCAACCGGTCGCTAATCAGCCAACGAAGAAAAGCAAAGCGGAAATTTTGGCTGACTACATTTGGAATACATTCGGAATCCGTATTCAATCAGTTTCTCAAAATGAACTCAATCATCAGAATCCGAGACTTGTTTCGAACTCCACTTATGACTTCTGGGGAGCGGTATTAATTACGGAGATTAAAGAGGACTGTTTATTATATCAAAGTGGTTTAAGAGTGAATGATTATTTTGCAGGTCTTATTACCGCAAAAGATCAATGGAACATCAGGGTTCCAGAAGATCTAAAATACATTGGCGAACACTGGACTCCAAATGAGATGGGAGAAGTTGTTCAAATGCTTGTTGTGCGAAATCAAGAAGTTTTGGGCGGAGAATTAAAAGTTATTGCGACAGCGAAAACACAAATGGTGAAACAATGAATTTTTCTGCTTATTTCGTTTTTTGAGGAAGATCAACCGTTTATGGGATTTTTCATTTTCAAATGGCATTACGATTTGGCCCGATAGGATTGCAACAAGAGGAATTTTGCCTTTGACTTCCCCAAAGACGCTGCTTATTTCGTTTTTGGGAGACAATATTTGAAAGCGCAATAAAAAACTATGGCATCAGTTTCCCGAGCCAAATAAATCCGCACTGAGCAACTGCCTCGTTACCCGAACGGCAATAGTAATATTTTCCGGTAAAATAGACTGTAATTACCCAGATTGTCGTGCGGATTTATTGGGGGTTGGGCAACTGAATAGTTACAGTACAGTATTGTATAAATCAATCCCTCCCCAAAATGTGAAATAAGCAGCAAAAACGAAATAAGCAGAATTTTTCTAAAAAACTCTTTTGCACAAAACGTTCGGCGTCCTTTGCGGTGAGGCGGCTTTTATTGAACAACGTCAAATTTCACATCCCCACACCCTCACGCTTCTTCCCAGCATTTGCGGAGATACTCGACCGATTTCAGAACTTCGGTTTCTTTGTCGCCGTTGACGCCGCATTCGTAGCTGAGAAAATTGGCGTAGCCGATATATTTTAATCCGCGCATCGCTTTCACGAAGCTGTGATTGTCCTGTCCCGGAAGTTTCCGTTGCGTGCCGTTGCCGAGATGGACATGTTGAACGTACTCGCCGCCCGCGACATACGCCGCAAAGTCGTCCGTTTCTTCCGTGTACATGTGATAAGTGTCGCCTAAAACCGCAACGCCCGGAACACCCGCGTCTTTGCAGATTTGCGCCCCATCGCCCACCTGTCGCAAAAACCACGCCTCGCCGCGACGCAACGGCTCAAGAATGATATGCGTTTGATGCTCGGCGGCAAACGGTCCGAGTTCTTTGAGCATGGCAACCGTCAATTCACGAATCCGCCAGTTCGGGCGATCCGGTTTTCCGGTCGCCGGAACATAAACCACGCCAATCGCTCCCAACGCTCCGGCGCGTTCTAATTGGGTTTTTAGTTCGTCGAAACCTTGCTTGCGTTTTTCCGGGTCTTCGTCGGTCAGTTTATTCCCAAACGAACCAATACAAAGCGAGGAAATCGCAAGACCCGCGTCGTCGGCGCGTTTTTTCCAGTCGAGATAATCACTGCCTTGCCCGCCGATTTCAACCGCTTCAAAGCCGTGCGATTTCATCCATTTAAGTTTTTCTTCCGTACTGTTGCCCGGAATAATACCGAGCTGGCTACACATTCGGAATTTGGCTTTTGCCCGCTGATCGCCGGGAAAATTCGTCGCGTCCGCGGCAGACGCCGTTATCGGATTCAAAATTGCGGAAGACGCCGCCATCGCGGAACCGGCAATCGCACCGCTCATCAGAAAATCACGTCGTTTCATGGAAAATGCTCCTGTGAAAAAAGGTAGGTGTAAGTCAAATCGCGTCAAACACGATTGTGAGTTTTTCAAACAACGACAATTATTATACGAAAACTTTTTCTTTTTAACAAGTTCGATAAAAATTTCCCTGTTGTTCGCAAGGTGTGTCTGTAAAAAACAGGAAAAAAGAAATCTCCGCCAAAGCCGGTAGGGACCAGTGGGACTCCAGGGACTTTGAGGACAGGTAATGCTGCTTGCGCAGGCAATAGTAGGAACACGAGGAACTTTTGGCATCAGGGGACTCGTTTTTCTAATTTTTGAGTAATTTTTTCAGATTCTTGGTATTTTTTTCATGAGCTGCGTCTGTTCCAAAAGTCCCCAGAGTCTTGTTTATTTCCCTCGAAAATAGTTTTGAAACAGAAATCATATTTTTCCGCCCCTTGACAAAAGAGTGATTTTTGCATAAATTGCAGATTTCAACTATTCCATGTCGCCGAAAATAATAATGATGTCACTCAAATATCAATTTTGGGTAAAATAAGGCGACAAGGAGATTGTTTGTGCGCTATTGCCAAACAAGAAATTATAAAATTTCTGAATCGTCAGAAAATTTGTGTCAAGAATGTGATCGCGTAAAATTTTTGTTTGTCAGAATAGACAATAAAAAAATGCGACAAAAAAGAAAGTGAAACATAGGCGGCTGTGATGAGTGAACCTGTCACGATCAGTAGCAAACAAGTTGCCAGAGGACTTGACTTTTCTCTGGAAAAAGTGGAATCTGTCATTAAGCTTCTTGATGAAGGGTATCCTGTTCCGTTCATTTCGCGGTATCGAAAAGATGAAACCGGAAATCTCGACGAAACGCAAATCCGCGAGGTCGAGACGCGGTTGAACGAATTGCGGCAACTCGCGGAGCGAAAACAAGCAATCCTCAAGGCGATTGAGGCAATTGGTAAACTTACGCCGGAGCTTGATCAGCAAATCCGCGAAGCGAGAACCTCGAAACGTCTTGAAGACCTTTATTTGCCGTATAAGCCGAAACGGGAAACGCTTGCGTCAACAGCAAGGTCGCGCGGACTCGAACCGCTCGCGATGGAAATTCTCGAAGGGAAATTGACGCAAGAGCAACTCGACACGCGGATTAAAGATTTTCTTAACGAAGATAAAGGCGTTAAAACAGAGCCGGACGCTTTACTCGGAGCCGGACACATTATCGGTGAAATCTTCAGTGAAAATGTCGATTTGCGGCAGAAAATCCGCAATACAATTCAACATTCCAGTAAACTGATCTCGAAACGAATTGAGCAGGAGCAGCCGTCCGAAGAAAATGCGGGGGAAACGGAAAAAGCATCGCCAATTGTTGTGACCGAATCGGCACAAACTCAAGCAGCAACAGCAATTGCAGCGTCTTTTGTGATTTCTGACATTGCGGAATCCGAGGCAGTTTTTGCCGATACCGCAACAATCGGTGAAGATTTGAACGTAATAGAAGTTCTAGAATCGCCTGTTCCGCAAGCGGATGAAAATTCCGCAACAGAAAACACAATAACAGAATCCGAAACGGCGGAAACTCCGTCGGATATTTCGGTAACGCAAGATGTGGTCATTTCGGAAGTTGCGGAATCGGAAATCAATGTGGAAATGACGATCAGCAACACGGATGTGATTCTTCCTCCGGCAATCGCGGCGGCAAAAGCGATCAAAGTGGAAAAGAAACGCGAGAAAAAAGAGCAAAAACAAAGAAACCGAACGCCACAGGAAGAAAAACGTTTGGCGGAACTCGAAAAACTATACAACGATTATTTTGATTTTGTATCAGATTTGCGTAAGTTGTTACCGTATCGCGTTTTAGCAATCAACCGCGGCGAGAAAGCCAAAGTATTGCGAGTACGTTTTGAGCACGATAAAGATACGATCCAGAAGACTATCCACGATGTTTGTGTTCCGAAAGATCATCCATTGGCAAAGTTTTTGGAAGAATGTGCCAAAGATGCGACGCAGCGGCTTTTGTTACCCGCTCTGGAGCGGGAAACACGCCGCGACTTGACCGAATCGGCAGAAAATCAAGCGGTGGAAGTCTTTGCGAAAAATTTGCGGAATTTACTTTTGCAGCCGCCGCTTAATCGTCAGCGCGTTTTGGCAGTTGATCCGGGCTTAAAGCACGGTTGTAAAACGGTCGCGTTGGACGAATTCGGAAACGTTCTCGCGTATGAAACAGTGTATATTGTTGGAAAATCGCATCAAAAATCCGCCGCCCAAGAAACTGTAACGCGGATGATTGAACAGTACCGATTGACCGTCGTTGCCATCGGAAACGGCACCGGTTGCCGTGAAGCGGAACGTTTTATCGCCGGATTGATTGTTGACCAGCTTGCCGGAAAAGGAGTCGGTTATATTATCGTCAACGAATCTGGAGCGAGCATTTATTCCGCAAGTGCGGCGGCAAAAGAAGAATTTCCGAATTACGACGCGCTTTTGCGCGGAGCGGTTTCTATCGGCCGGCGGCTACAAGACCCCCTCAACGAATTGGTCAAAATTGAGCCGGGACACATCGGCGTTGGAATGTATCAACACGATGTGAAAGCGAAACATCTTCAGGAATCGCTGGAAAAAACGGTCGAATCGTGCGTCAATCATGTCGGCGTGGATTTGAACCGCGCCACACCCGCGATTTTACGATACGTTGCCGGTTTGAATCAGTTGACAGCAAAACGGATTTACGAGTACCGTCAACAAAACGGACCGTTCCGCACGCGCGAGCAGCTTAAACAAGTCACGGGACTCGGCGAGGTGACGTTCACTTACGCCGCCGGATTTTTGAAAATCAAAGATGGCATCATTCCGTTGGACGCAACATGGATTCACCCTGAAAGTTATGTCGCGGCGGATAAAATTTTACAGAAATTCGGCTTTACTGAGGATGATTTGCGAAGCGGCGAAAGAATCACTCAAATTGCCGAAACGCTGAAATCTGCCGATGTGGAAGCAATTTCGCAGGAATTGGGGATCGGTCAACTGGCGGTGAGCGACATTATCACGCAATTGGGACGACCGGGGCGTGACCCGCGAGAAGAACTCCCGTCGCCGATTTTCAAGACCGGTATTTTGAAATTTGAAGATTTATCGCTTGGAACGGAACTGACCGGAACAGTGTTGAATGTCGTGGATTTCGGGGCATTTGTAGATGTTGGCTTGCATGAATCCGGTTTGGTCCATATCAGCCAAATGGCGGACCACTTTGTCAAAAACTCACATGATCTTGTGTCGGTTGGCGATGTGGTGAAAGTTTGGGTGACGGAAATTGATCAGGAACGCAAACGAATTTCGTTGTCGATGCTTCCGCCCGGTACCGAACGGAAACAGGAACCGCGAGAGGAACGCCGTCCGCGCGGCGAGTATCGTCGAAACGACCGCCCGCCGAGAAATCAAACACAGGATCAAACGCAGCCGCAAAGCGAACAGGGCGACCGACCACGCGGTCATTTCAGCAATGACCGTGCGCCGCGCGAGCGAGAACATCATCGTCGGAACGATGCGAGTCGGAGCGAAGAACGCGGCGGTGCGGAACAGGAGAACGCGAACCGCACGGGCGGTTTTCGCGAACAGCATGAAAATCGCGGGAACTATAGTAATCGTGAAAACCGTAAAAATCGTCGCGGCAACCGGAATGACGGCGGAAAAGAACGTACCGGAGAAAATGCGGTTATGGAAAAAACGAATGAACATTCCCGAATCGCAGTTGCGCCGCGTCCCGGCGAACGGCATGAAGAACATCGCGGCGAAAAACGTAACCAAACAAATCACAACGAAAAGCATAATGAGAATCGCAATGGTGACGCAGAACATGGCAACCGTGATGGACGCCGTGAACGTTTCGGCAACCGTAACGGCGGCAGAGACGGTAATCGGCGAAGGACGGATCGGTTTTCCAGTCCGAAATCGTTTGAGATTCCCTCCAAGCGGGAAAAGGTGGTTGCGCCGCTTTCGGAAAACATGAAAAAGGGCGTCGAACCGCTCCGAAGTTTCAGCGACTTAGCACAATTTCTCGGACACATCCAGCCGATGAATCCCGAAGAAGAAAAACGCCGTAAACGCGAAGAGCGAGCCGCTCAACGTAAAAAAGAAGCGGCACAAACTGAGTCGCAGAAGACGGAATTAGAAAATATTGCGACAGAAACGCCGTCTGTTGAATCAACATCCACTGAACCTATTGTAGCAAGTGAATTGCCTGAATAATCAAAGCAAGTGGAAATGATTCTCCCAAACTTGTTTTTAACAGTCTTAACAAGACTTACAAAAGAAATTGTAACGATTTGGTCGAGTTATGGTTTTGAGTAAAATCCGGCGAAATTTTACTCAATTTCAATTTTCGGAGGCGACTGATAGAGTTACAAATAAATATAAAGGAACACGAAATTAATAAGTAGGGAACTTCTAAAAACCTCTTCCTCGTATCAGCAAGTCCTTATTTTTCAATAGTAGAATTTGTTGAAAGTGGGGTTTTTAGAAGCAAAAGTATTAACTCATGTTACGCACCTGGTAGCATGACGCTCTCAAAGGAGTAAGAGATCCCAATTGTCTAGATATTAGAATGCAGCATGATGGTAAAGCGGGACTATAGGTAAAATATACATT
>JAIRYX010000311.1 GCA_031267635.1 Planctomycetaceae bacterium | reverse complement strand
CCAATCACTGGCATTGCAACGCAAGACGGTATCACCGACGTCATGGAGCATGTCGATCAATGGAATTGTCCGCCGCCGTACACCGTGCCGTTGACGGGAATACAAATCAAAATCCGTATCTTCGATAAAGACACGAATAATATCCGCGAAGTGACGATTCGGAAAAATTTCAAAAAGTAGTCAGTCAATCATTCTCAAGTAACTATCCAGTCGATCAAATATTCAGTCGATCAAACCAAATAAATCCGCTTTGGGCGACTGAATAGTTACGCAAAAGGCGTATATTTTGAGGAATTCATCAAATGTTGGTGACAATTTTGAATACGCTATTTTATATTTTATTATTTTCTTTAAAAATTACTTATGCTCGACCTTAACACGATTTATCATGCGTCTTATGTTCTGAAAGATGTTCTGCGAAAAACGGACATGATTTCCGCGCCAATCATTAACCCGGATTGCGGCGTTTATTTGAAAACCGAAAATTTGCAGACAACCGGTTCGTTCAAAGTTCGCGGGGCGTGTTACAAAATCTCGCAACTTTCCGATGCGGAAAAGTCACGCGGCGTCATTGCGTGTTCGGCGGGAAACCACGCGCAAGGGGTCGCGCTGGCGGCGTTGCGGCACAATATCAAAGCGATTATTTGTTTACCCGACAGCGTGCCGCTCTCAAAGCTCGACGCGACAAGAAGTTACGGCGCGGAAACGTGCCTCGTGGAAGGCGTTTACGATGACGCTTACCAAAAAGCGGTGCAACTACAGGAGGACAACGGCTATACGTTTATTCATCCGTTTGACGACGAGTATGTCATTGCCGGTCAGGGAACGATTGCTCTTGAAATTCTCGACCAACTGCCGGACGTCGAAGCGGTGATTATTCCGGTCGGTGGCGGCGGTTTGATTTCAGGGGTTGCGCTGGCGATAAAATCGCTCAATCCGAAAATCCAAGTGTTTGGCGTTCAGGCACGCGGTGCGTCGAGTATGCTCAATTCCGTCAAAGAACATCAAATTGAGCGGCTTGATTCCGTTTCCACTTTCGCCGACGGTATCGCGGTCAAAGAGCCGGGCAAACTGACATTTGATTTGTGTCAAAAATACGTGGACGACATTGTTTCCGTTTCGGACGACGAAATTTCTGCGGCAATTCTGATGTTGATTGAACGTCAGAAAATGATTGCCGAAGGCGCGGGGGCGGTCGCGGTTGCGGCTGCGATGTTCAACAAAGTACCAATTCAGGGAAAGAAAGTCGTCTCGCTTGTTTCCGGCGGCAATATCGACGTCACGATTTTGTCGCGGGTGATCAAGCGCGGCTTGCTGATGTCGGGACGCTCCGGTATTCTCAATATTGAACTGATTGACAAACCCGGGCAACTCAAAGGCGTTTCCGCAATCATCGCCGATCACGGCGGTAACGTCATCGGCATTCACCATGAGCGCGCCAATGAAAACTCCGACGTAAACGGTTGTTATTTACGAATCGAACTGGAAACGCATAACTTTGAGCACATCGAAGAAATTAAAAATGCACTCGTTGACGCAGGTTATCTGCTTTGTTGAGAAAACAGTCAAAAATTTTGCTTATCACAAAGTTTTATGATTGTCCGTCTTGAAAAACGTTTTCCATGCCGTAGTGATAAGTCTGCGAATTGCTATTGGCGATTAAAGCGAGAAATTACTGTTGTTTTCCACGTTAAAAAATCCATCTCAATTGATAGTACATTAAAAGAGGCGTTTTAGAAGCCCAGTACAAAGTCACGCAATTTCGCTTGGCATTTTTCAACGTAAAATGCTTGTAAATTTGACATTTTGCATATCAAGGGAAATTGAGGTGCTTTGTAGTAGTTTCCTTCTTCTCGCGGCTGTGCAACCAACCTGACGGACGCCCAATAGGAATTTATCCGCCCTATGATTATTCTTCCGACTAGCGATCGTTCAAGCTCCGAAACGTCATTCACGCAATTTTGCATCAAGCCCAAACGAGTTGTCCTTGGTATCTGTTGCCTCACGATTTTTCTTTCGCCTGTCGTTCACTGGTTTGCTGATTTTGTTCCCATCGGCGAGGCGGAAATCGGATAACCGAACTCAAGCGGACGGGCGGCAGTGCGGTAGCCGTTTTGGTAGAGAAAATCTTTAATCGTTTGATGCTCGTTAAAAGAATCGGGATAAACCCAAATCGTGACGGTATACTCGTTTTGGCGGTAAGCGGCGAGCCGCGCACGGAATTGAGATGATGGTTTAATCGCGTTGGCGACAGGTTCGCCAAGCGCTGCATCGTCGCCGATAGGAATTATCCGGCATCCCTCAAGCATAATCATCGAACGCATCCCGACCTCGTTTGCCATTTCCAACGGCAAATCCTGACGCACGACGCGGTATTCCATTTGAAATCCCTCAATTGGTCCTAATGTTCCTTCGATTCGCGGTTTATTTAAGAGTTCGTTCCGCCGTTGCATGACGGCGACTTTTAGACGGTCGATAAGCTGCGGAAATGGAACAAACACGATTCGCCCGTTCATCAGACGGAATTGCACTTCTTTTTCTTCGTCAGCGTTGCGGCTAATAGGCGTCGGACGGTTTTCCAACACAACCGCCTCCGGTTTCTGATTGACGATTCCTTCTTTTTTTCGATTCAATTCGTCGAGTTCGGCTTGAATTTCGCTTAATTCCCGTTGCAATCCCCATGTCTTTTGCGAATCGTCGCCGAGCGTTTTGGCATAAGAATGAGCCGCGTTTTCAAGCTGCGCCTTGTATTGCATAAAACGGTCGTATTCGGTTTTTCGCATTTGATTTTGTTGCTGTATCAGCCGGAACCTTGCGGAAAGTTCCTCGCACTCGTCGCGGATTTTCCCAAACGACTGTTGGCTTTGTTCATATTTTTGCGACGCTTCGGCGATTTTTTTTTCCGCTTCCTGCGTCATTCCCGGCGTCTGCTTCGCGCGCAACCCCGCCACAACGACTAAAATAATCAATATTCCGACCATATTAGAAACAATGTCGAGAAACGAATCATGCCCGGCATTGGAAATTTCTGTATTTGTTTTGCGTTTGCGGCGTAACATGTCAGCTAAAAGGTAAATGTTGTTTTAGTTTTCTCTAAAAAAATTCGGTTTTCATTAAAAAATCAGGGACGTTTAAGGGTAAAAGGGACTTTGAAAACGTGATAACCGATCAACGATAAGCAATCGCTGTCTTATAAACCGAAGTTTCAAGCGAGTGAGGAGAAATAAATGGAATTATCACAAGTATTATTGCAAGAATCAAGGTCATTTTGTAAAATAATGGTAACTGTTCAGTTGCCATCAAAATTTACCGGAAAATATTATTATTGCCGCCCTTATTTATATACAATTCCCTTAGTAGCCCGAATTGCACCGAAGTATGCGCCCTTATTCCCTTATTATTCGTTCCATTGTTTTGATAAAAATCCATGATCTAAAAAATAAGGGCATAAGGGCGCGTTTGGAGGGCTTTGCCGGCTACTAAGGGAAACTTGATAAATAAGGGTTGCAATGGTAAAATCTTTCGGATAATATTCAGTTTCCGGTACGGACTTATTTGGTTTGCTCGACTGAATAGTTACAATATTTTATAAATCAATCCCTCCCCAAAATGTGAAATAAGCAGAGAAATTTTTTCACACAAGTTTGATAGAAATAAATCAACTTAATAACAACTCTTTACAAGCAATGAAGCTATGAAAAATATATCATCACTGCTCGCCAACGGCACGGTCATTCTTGACGGCGGTTGGGGAACGCAATTGCAGGAATGCGGATTGGAAATCGGAGCGCATCCCGACATTTGGAATCTGACCGCACCGGAAAAAGTGGAAAACGTTGCTAAAGCATACGTCAATGCGGGAAGTCAAATCATTTTGACCAACACGTTTGGTTCTACGAAATTTACGCTGACAAAACATGGTTACGAAAACAAAGTCGCTGAAATCAACCGCGCTGGAGTTGAAATTTCCAAACGCGCGGCGGAAGGTACGGCGGTCAAAGTCTTTGCGTCAATTGGTCCCACCGGAGTCATGCTTGTGATGGGAACCGTGAAGCCGGAAGAATTGTATGACGCTTTTCTCGAACAAGCAGAAGCGCAAGCGGCAGGCGGTGCGGACGGAATTATTGTCGAAACGATGAGCGATCCGGCGGAAGCAGCGCTTGCGGTCAAAGCGGCAAAAACGGTCGGTTTGCCTGTCGCGGTGAGTTTTGTGTTCGATTCCGGCAAAGCGAAAGACCGCACCATGATGGGAGCAACGCCGGAACAAGTGGTAACACAGATGCTCGACGCGGGAGCCGACATCATTGGTTCTAACTGCGGTCAGGGAATTGACGGTTTTATTCCGATTTGCCAGCGCATCCGCGCGGCAACAACGCTTCCGATTTGGATGAAAGCTAACGCCGGATTGCCCGAAATCGTTGATGGCAAAACAGTTTACAAACAATCGCCGGAAGTTTTTGCCGAAAAAGCGGTCGAATTAGTTGAAGCCGGAGCAAATTTTGTCGGTGGTTGTTGCGGCACGTCGCCCGATTTTATCCGCATACTTCAGCAAAAATTGGGAAAGAAATAAAAAAAGAAATTGAGAGATTGTTTCAAATCTATCTGTATAAATATGCGTCAACTGCGGATAATAAAATTTTGAGAAAATATGAAAATATGCGGGACGGAATTTTGAATGTTTTTGCGTTGCCCGAACGAGTGCCGGAAAATGCGCCGACGGTAGGAAGTGCGGCGGTGGTGATTGACGTTCTACGAGCAACGACGACAATTACTCGCGCTTTAGCGTCAGGGGCAAAGCGTGTGATCCCATGTTTGCATCCAGAAGATGCGTTTCAGTTGCGAGAAGCATTACAGCAACAATCTCCTGATTCATCTATTTTGCTTGGTGGAGAACGTTGTGGCATATTAATTGAAGGATTTGATCTCGGAAATTCGCCGGGCATTTATACACCGGAAACTGTTGCGGGCAAAACGCTTCTATTTTCGACAACCAATGGTACGCGAGCCATTTTTCGCGCGTTGGACGCCGATATTATTTACCTTGTTTGTTTTAACAATGTGTCGGCGGCGGTGCGTGAGTTACTGAACTATTCGAGAATTGAGATTTTGTGCGCCGGAACGGAACAAAAATATACAGAAGAAGATATGTTACTTGCCGGTTTGCTGACAGAACGCTTGACGCGGCTGTCGGGCGGACGATACGCTTTGAATACGCAAGCTGTCGCGGCAAAAGAACTTTGGGACACAAGTTTTCCGCTTGCCAAACGAATCGGAAAAGAGCCGATTCACCCGGAAAACCTTGCCCACATTTTGCGAAACAGCCGCGGCGGAAAAAATCTCATGCGAATAGATCTCGGCAAAGATATTCTCGAAGCGTCTCGAATAGATTTGTTTGATTTCGTTCCCAAAATTGAGCGGGGAAATCAAGAGATTATTGTTTGAAGGACGTTTCCGTTGAATGTTCCTTTTGCCGATTCCTTTGTGAGATACTCCTCACGCTTGAAAATTTGGCTTTTAGACAAAATGTTTATTGGTCATCACGTCCCTAATGTCCCTTTCAACGCAAACCGAATTTTCAAATGTGAGGAGTAGAGTAGCCGATGAACATTCCCCACAACAATCTCATTGGGTTATTTATTCTCAATAATATACTTCGCAAAAATAGAAATTTTCTGGTACTAGTATATTATTTTTTCTGATTATCTCATGTGACGCATGAGGTTTGTGTAAGTACTTTCCATTGTAATTGTCCGTATCTTTTTAGAAAAAGATGCGGATTGTTTTAAAAATGATCCGTGTATTTTTTAAAAAGGTAACTATTCAGTTGCCCGAACGGCTTTCTTATTGCCGCCCTGATTTATCACGTTTTCATTAGCAGCCCGAATGCCGCCCAATGATGCGCCCTTATTCCCTTATGTTTCGTTCGTAATCCATCACCTAAAACATAAGGGCACAATGGCGAGTTTGGGGGCTTTGTTAGCTACTAAGGGAAACTTGATAAATAAGGGTTACAATAGTAAAATCTTTCGGATAAATTTGAAACTGTCTTAAAAACAGAATTTTCAAGTGTGAAAAGTATAACTTATAGAACGAGTCTTGGGTGTGGAACTGGAATTTTCATCGTAAAAGCGGTAAATTGGCATTGAGTGTTGTATAAAATCATGTTATGTTTCCATTTTGAGGTAGCCACCTTTTATTTTCAATTGCTTGTTCGATTTGTCAGCAAAAATATCAAATGTTCCGGCTGGTCTTTTCCCCCATTTTTGACAGTTATTGGCTCATCGCAATTTTTACAATAACGATGATCGCTGTCGTTTGGATGATGCGATTGCGTCAAAACCGGTTTTCGGCACAGAAGCGGCGGGTGATTTTTTTGCTTCGCATGTTCAGCGTTTTGTTCCTTTTGTTTGCCATGTTGCGTCCGGCGATGATTTCTACAGAACGCACAAAACTTCCCGCGTCGCTTGTGCTTTTGACGGATCAATCCGAAAGTATGTCGATTTCCGCACAACCCGACGGTCGAAGCCGATACGACGTTGCGTGCGGCACAATCAATGCGTCTATCAACGTGCTGAATGAAATTTCACGACAACATGAGCTGTTGCCTTCTGCGTTTGATAGTTCATTGATACCGCTGACGTATGAATCGCATGGTATAAAATTTCCCGACAAAGCAGACGGCACGGAAACCGCTATCGGTTATGCGTTACAACAAACGCTCGAACAAACGGCGGGAAAGCGTTTGCTCGGAACGATTTTATTTACTGACGGAACACAACAAACGCGAACGCAACCGCCATACAATCTTTTGCCGCAGGAAATCGCCTCGCATTTTCGGGATAACGGCACGCCGATTTTCGCGGTGCGATTGGAAACGTCGGCAGAATCGGAGCGTTTACAAAATGAAATTCAAGACGTCGTGATACAGGATTTGTCGGTAAACGACCGCGTGTTCCTTCATAACGAGCTTCTCATTTCGGGACAAATCCGCGTGCGCGGGTACGCGAATCGTCCTGTTCCGGTTTGTTTGCTTTTTGAAACGTCGCCAATTCAGCAACCCGGACAAATGACCGAAGCAGCGCGGCAGGAATATATGGCGGATTCCTCGAATAGCGTTGTGCCGTTTCAATTTCGCTATGTACCGGAAAATGCGGGACTTTGCAAGTTGACCGTTTTCGTTCCTGAACAACCGAAGGAACTGACCACCACGAATAACTCGCTCAGTCAGTTTGTGCAGGTGATTGACGGCGGCTTAAATGTGTTGTATATCGAGGGAACATGGCGACATGAATCGACTTATTTACGGACTTCGCTTCATGCGTCGCCGGATATTCGTTTGGATTACATTCGCGTTCCGATTGGAAAAACAGGGACGTTGTTGGAACGACTACAATCTCCGCAAAATCATTACGCGGCGTATATTCTCGGCGATATTGACGCGTCGGCATTCACGAAAGAAGAATTAACGTTGATTGCCGAACATGTTCGGAACGGCGCGGGCTTGATGATGCTCGGCGGTTTTCATGCGTTTGGAGCGGGCGGTTACGCCGGAACGCCGCTTGCTGAAGTTTGTCCGATTGAAATGACAATATTGGATCGTCAACCGCTCAATGCCGAAATACGAAACGATTTACATGTTTGGAACGACGTGCGTTTACAGTCGTCGCCACAGTTTCAATCGCATTATCTTTTACAACTCGCGCCAGACTCGCGCGGTAACGTTTCCGCAAACGACAAAGTATGGCAATCGTTGCCGCCGTTACTTGGCGCAAATCGCATACGCGCCAAACAAACTGCACAGATATTGGCTTATGCCGTACCGGTTCATTCTGTACTGACCGAATCGCCGATTTGGGAAAACGGCAATTTCGCAAATTTTTCTCGCGAAACAACGCCGCTTCTTGTCACGCAAAATTATGGTTCGGGACGCGTGTTAGCGTTTACTGCCGATTCGACATGGCGATGGCAAACGCGAGGTTACACGGCGGAACATCAACGTTTTTGGCGGCAGATGATTTTATGGCTTGCCAAGTCGGATGATTTACCTGGCGGCGAATGTCGGATTGAATTGGAAAAAACACGTTTTGCGCCGGGCGAAAATGTGACGTTTCGCGTGCGTGCCAAAGCGAAAAACGGTGCGGAAATTTTCCGCCCTAACGCGACGGTTTCCATTCAAATGCCGGACGGCACAGAACAATCTATTTCATTAACCGATGCAAACGGCGCGATGACCGGTACATTTCACGCAACGCAAACATCCGGTGATTATCGCATCAACGCTTCCATACAAATGGAAACGAAGAGAAACGAGCGTCAACCGGAAGAATCGGTCGCATCAATCACAAAAGAATCCGTTAAAACAACAACAGCACGGTTTTTGGTGACGGACAGAAATTCCGAATTCGACAATCCGGCGTCAAGCCCAATGGTTTTGGAAAATCTGACAACAATGACCGGTGGAAAAATGATTATGCCGGAAGATTTCCCGCAACTTCTCCGCGAACTTGCCCAACATGCAGATACGCTTGTCGAACAACGTGAAACAAAAAAAACGCTGTACGACACATGGACGTTTCTAATTCTTTTTACCATGTTGCTTTCGATAGAATGGTTTTTACGCAAACGCTGGGGAGCGGTTTGATGCAAGTGTGAAACGACTTACTACCGTTTGCGTCAATTCTTACCCCAAGCTTACATTTTTCTGTTTATTTCACATTTTGGGGAGGGTTGGATTTCTAAAATATGGAATAAACAGAAAAATACCCATGACGATTATTTTTTCTTTTTTCGATAATTCCATAAAGAATAACCGACGGTAATTCCAATCAAAATCAACGTGATTAAAACGACAATATAAAATTCTGTTGTATCATCGCGCGATGTGTGGGAAAGTTTTATAGGTTTACGCTCGCCGTGGTGACCATGCTGGTCAGCTGCTGTAATCTTTGTGGCTTTTTTGTATTGCGAATCATTGAATATGCCATTGTTATCTGTTGTACCTGTCGCAATCTGTGTTCCGGAGGAATCAAAAATTTCAATCACACCTTGTTGAATCGGCGTGTTGTCATCAAAGTAAAATCGTATTTTTCCTTTCTCATGATTTTTCGAGTAAACGCCGCGTGTTGCCGCCGAAACATTCGTCAAGATTAAGACGGTAATCACAGCAAATACTATTACGGTTGGGGAGAATTGCATATTTTTTTTCATGGATTGATTCCTGATTTAGTGTTTATGAAAGATAACCCCAATATTGCAAAAATGTTTGTCCGAGATTTTTTATAAAATTTTTATCCGGCAATCGTCTCTGTATTTTTTTCATGGTGGTTGGGATTATTTGGTACTGATTTATCGGCTTGTTTTGATTGAGAGATAAATCCTTGACAGACAATAAACACGAACAAATAAACAGGACAAAACGCGGCAAGACCAATCAACAAACTCCCGAATACAAGAGTATTATTCAACGAAGTCCATGCAAAAAACGGATACTGAAATAAATTCGTTTCTAACCGAAGTAACGAGGCGTTTTCAAGTAATTTTGCGCCGATCGGTTCGATAAACATATCAAGCCGCAGTGTAAGAAGCGAAACCAATGCCGCTGTCAAAATGCCGACGCCAAAATTACAACGCAATAAAAACAACGCCAGCACGAGCAGTAATGCCAATAGATTTTCTTTCGGCATGAAACCCAGTAAAACGCCAATTGCTGCGGCTAATGCGATATGATGCGGTTTTTTCTCTTTCAAAAATAATCCGGCGAAACCGCCGATAACAATCCAAATCAGCTCAAGCATAATTGTTGTGTCTTTTCCAATTGAGAAGAGTATAAAAAATATGATAACTATTCAGTCGATCAAACCGCATAAATCCGTGCCGGGCAACGGGGGCGTTACAATCAATTTTCCGGGAAATGTTACTATTGCCGCCCTTATTGATAAAACTCCATTAGTAACCACAAATTGCACCAATATGCGTCCTTTTCTCTTAGTTTTTCGTTTAATTTTTTTGATAAAAATCCATGATCTAAAAAATAAAGGCATTAAGGGTGCGTTTGGGGGGCTTTGTTGGCTACTAAGGGAAACTTGATAAATAAGGGCTGCAATGCTAAAACCGTTTGAGTAATTACAAATGGTAAAGCCGTTCGTATCACTCTACAGTTGCCCTCTACCCATTGCTGCAAGTCTATTGATAGTAATTCTTTACATCAATTGCAAAAATTCTCTGGGGCTTGTTGTAATAATCTTACTCCCGCAGATTGTGACGCGCTCGACATGATCATTAGTCACTGGGCAGAGCTTCCGGCGTCCGCGAAGCGATCTATTATACTTCTTGTTACGGCTGCTCGCAACGATACATTTTTTATTCCACGATCAACTATAACACATAAACAGATGCAAGGGTAGTCCTTGTGTTTCAACAACAAAAAAAGCATAAAGGAGCTTCAAAGACGTCGAATCAAACTATCGAAGAGCAAAAACTTTTGACTCTAAACGACGTAGCAAAAATCCTGCGTGTTAGTGCGCGGACAGTCTGGGCGAATACCGCCCCGCGTGGTAAGCTGCCGGTTGTCCGTATAGGCAAGCGGGTCTTGTACAAGCAAGAAGCGGTGACAGCGTTCATTGACGCGTCGCAGGAAAACGGGACGAAAGATACGTAAAAAATACTCGCAAGTATTCAAACTTTTTTACTTTCTTTTATTTCAAACTCATATCGACGCCGCGAATCGCACGCGGCGTTGTTATCCCGTTAAACTGCCGAATCGCCTTGCCGTCACTTAAGAACGAATAAGACGGGTAGCGTACTGATGACGTTGATAACTTCCATAGGCACACTCTTTGCGAGAGATTCGTACTCTTTGCGCGCGATTTGCCCTTGGGAGCGAGCGGCGAGTTTCTCTTCGCGAGCGACTCGCCGCTCTCTACGAATGGCATTGAGGGGAACGAATCTCTCCCGCTTCCGAGCGGCTCTCGTCGACTGACAGTGAAGGCAAACAGGGCATGGACGCCCTTTACCAAGGCGAAAAAGTCGCACACAGGATTTATACCATCCGTGGCTATTAAACGTCACTTTCTAAATCATGTCGATTGGTTATAATATTGACGTTGTGTTTAGGATATTCCATTTTTACCAAGGAGGTTATCATGCTTCGCCGAGCTTATACAGAACAAGAAAAACAAACGTTTCATCATT
>JAIRYX010000264.1 GCA_031267635.1 Planctomycetaceae bacterium | reverse complement strand
TGCTCGAAGCCGACCGGAAATGATCATCGCGTTTTGATTTTTATTGATTGTTCTGCCGACATAAGAGAACACCTGAACAACCGCCAACATAATCACGATCATCAGCGTTACCGCGACCAAAATTTCCACCAGCGTCAAACCTGACCGATGAGGTAGTGTTTGACGCAACAATTTACGGCACAATGGCTTCTGATGTACCGAATAACCCAAATGATAAAAACGATTCCGTGACATGAGATAGACCTCCGTCGTCTGGATTTTAAAATGCCCTCTGCTGTACTCGATATATCGAGACTGCCCCTCATTAATATTTGACACAATTTCCCCTCAAAAGTCAAGAGAAAATTAAAAAGTATCAAGAGAAAAGCCCCAAAACTCGTAAATTTGATAAAAAGATATTAAAATGAGCAAAATAATATGCAGAATATTAGTATCTAGTCAGTCACCCAAGCAAAATATACTAGACCTTTTCTCTAACCCTATCAATAGACCGAACACTATTCAAAAAACAGTTATTTTGTATTCACCTGTTTTGCCTAAATAACCTGATATGAAGTTAGAGAAAAGGTCTACTAGACGCAATAGAAAACTATGGCGTCAGTTGCTCAAATCAATCCGCAACGGCAACTGAATCCTCACCCGAAAAATTTTACCATTGCAATTACCCGAACGGCTTTACCATTGCAGCCCTTATTTATCGAGTTCCCTTAGTAGCCAACACAGCCCTCCCAAACTCGCCCTTATTTTTTAGATCATGGATTGTTATCAAAACAGATGAATGAAGAATGAAGAATAAGGGCGCATAGTTGGTGCAATTCCAGCTACTAAAGGAAACTTGATAAATAAGGGCTGCAATGGTAAAGCCGTTCGGGTAATGATGCAGGTGCCCAATAAATCCGCTAAACACGCACAGGGCAATGAATATAGTTACTTTGGGAATATAATGAACAATACACATTGCTTAAAAAACGCAATGCGAAATTTTCAGAAACATTCCTCATCCTACATCCCCAAGTTCAAGCGATTTGCCGTATCGGTTGAGAATTTGTTTGCGGATTTTGGCGTGTTCCGGTAGCGAAAGTCCAGGATCGTTGCGTACTAATTCTGTCGCAATTTGGCGGACTTCAAGCAAGATTGTTTTATCGCGGGCAAGGTCAGCGATGTGGAATGGCGGTAAACCATGCTGCTGCGTACCGAATAATTCGCCGGGGCCGCGTAACTCAAAATCGGTTTCGGCAAGTTTGAATCCGTCGGTCGTTTCCGCAAACGCTTTGAGCCGTTTGAGTGAATCTTCATGTTGCGGCTGATAAGCTTGCTCGGAAAATACCGCGCAAAAACTGGGATAACTGCCGCGTCCGATTCGTCCACGAAGCTGATGAAGCTGAGCCAATCCGAAACGCTCGCCGTTTTCAATCGTCATCAGCGTCGCATTCGGCACGTCCACGCCGACTTCTATCACGGACGTTGCGACAAGTACCTGCGTTTCGCCGGTGCGGAAATTGTACATGATCCGCTCTTTTTCATCGTTAGACATTCTGCCGTGCAGCATTTCTAATGAAAAATCTTTCAATTCCCCGCTCTTCAACGTTTGCGTCGTTTGTTGAATGTTGTGCGCGTCGAATTGTTCCGACTCTTCCACAAGCGGCACAACGACGTACGCCTGCCGTCCATCCCGTAATTTTTTGCGGACAAATTCCCACCATTGTCCTCGCTGCTCCGGCATGGCAAGATAAGTCGAAATCTTTTGTCGTCCGGGCGGCAGTTGATTCATCATTGATACGTCGAGGTCGCCGAACAACGTCATCGTTACGCTTCGCGGAATCGGCGTCGCAGTCATCACAAGATAATGCGGATCGAAGTTCGCACCGATTTTTAATTGAGCGCGCTGACGCACGCCGAATTTATGTTGCTCGTCAATCACCACGACCCCAAGTTGATGAAAATCAATTTCATTAGCAATAATCGCCTGTGTTCCGACAATAATTTTTGCGTCGCCCGATGCAATCTCTGCAAGCGTTTGTGCGCGTTCGGATGATTTTTGACCACCAAAAAGTTCGGCAATTTTCACACGGCTTTGCTCTAACATCCGCCGCAATGTCCGCAAATGCTGACGCGCCAGCACTTCTGTCGGAGCCATAAAAACCGCCTGATAATCGTGCGCCGCCGCTAACAACATCGCATAAACCGCAATAACCGTTTTTCCGCTTCCCACATCGCCTTGTAACAAACGGTTCATCGGAATCGGTTGCCGCATATCGGCGGCGATTTCACGAATGACGTTTTCCTGTGACTCGGTCAACGCGAACGGAAACAACTTTCGAATGCGAGTATCGATTTTCGGCGAAATTTCAAGAACCGGCGCTTTCAAGCGCGTTTGATGTTGCAATCTCCGAATCGCAAGCGACGCTTGCAAAATAAATAATTCCTGAAAAATAAACCGCCGCCGCGCCACCGCCGCTTCCTGACCGGATTTTGGAAAATGAATTTGCCGAACCGCGTCATGGATCGGAGGAAGATTATGTTGTTGCAAGAACGATTCGGGAAAGACTTCATCGAGTAGCGGCACATACGGCGGCAGCGCATTTCGTAGGATCTTCCGCAAATGATGTTGTTGCAAACCTTCCGTCAACGGATAAACCGGCAACATCGGTTCGAGGGCTTGGTCCGGGGCTTCATCGTCGGCAAGGTACGTCAGTTTCGGATGCATGAAAGCCCAATAGTTATTTTGATCCCATTTCGGCTTGCCGGTAAGCAACAAACGCCGTCCCGACGCCATTTGTTCAACGAGATACAATTGATTGAACCAAAACGCACGAATATATCCGCCGCCTTCGCAAACCATTCCCATCGCAAGCATTGTTCCTCGCCGCGTTTGTTTGCGTTCCACGGAATCAATCACCCCCTGTACCGTTTGTATTTCACCTTCCGCAAGTTCCTCGACACTTCGTCGATCAGTTAAATCCACATAATCGCGAGGAAAGTAAAACAATAAATCCGCCGCACGCCGAATACCGAGTTTGAACAGCAACTCCGCCCGTTGCGGTCCGACGCCTTTTAAATACGTCAATTCGTCGGAAAGCTGCGGCAGATTGCGCCGATATGTTTTATGAACGTAAGAATCCGCGTCGCACGAGGGAACATCGCCGCTTACGCCGACATGGTTTGTCGCTGGAGAAGAAGTAACATTATTCTCACGGCTTTTCGCAATCTCCTCTAACAATTCATCCGGCATCATAACATCGCCGTCAAAATCATTCGCAAAAGACGACGTGAAATCCGTTTCTTTCGCCGCAATGTGGTTCCAATTGTAATCGTCTTCCGGTTCTGACATGAGTGTTATTAAATCAAGGGAAAATTGATCGCAGGGTTTTCTATGATTAAAAATTTAAGATCCTCGCCATAAAAAAGATTGTTCATGAGAGGATTGTTTTTCGGCTTCAGCATCCGAAGGAAACGCAACATACACGTCAAGAGTATACTCAAACACATCACGAAAAACAAGAGCTTCGGGGTCAAAAAAATTCGGGGAAGAGAAAGCGGGAATGGAAGCGCTAGGGACAAATGGGACAGTGAGATAGGGTAACCGTTCATGGTGAAATTTTTTTGTTTATTTCACCTTTTGGGGAAGGATTGATTTATACAATACTGTAACGATTCAGTTCCCCAAGCCAAAGAAGTCCGCACGGCAACTGGGTAACTACTACAAAGCCACGAAATTTCACTTGACATTTTTCATATCAAGGGAAATTGAGAAACTTCGTACTATAGGGAACTTCTAAAAACCTCACTTTCAGCAAATTCTACCGTTGCAAAATAAGGGCTTGTGAATATTTTAGGGAGGTTTTGGAAAGTTCCCATAAGGGCGCATATCGGAGGCTTTGTTAGCTACTAAGGGAAACTTAATAAATAAGGGCTGAAATGGTAAAGCCGTTCGGGTAACAATGCAGTTGCCCAGTGTGAATTTATTTGGCTTGGGAAACTGACGTCATCGTTTTCTATTGCGTTTTCAAATATTGTCCTCAAAAAATGAAATAATCAGATTTTTGGCTTATTTCACATTTTGGGGAGGGATTGATTTGTAAAATACTGTAACGATTCAGTGTTCCAAGCCAAATAAGTCCGCACAGCAACTGGGTAACTACAGCCCTTATTTATAAAATTCCCTTAGTAGCCAATAAAGCCCCCAAACGCGAAATAATCAAAAAAATTTTTCTCTGATATTAATTTTGACACACGGGTTCAATCTTTCAATTTAATCAGAAGATTTTTATCTCCTGCGACGGGAATTGTGAAGTTGAGCATCGGTTTGGTGGGATTCGTGTATTTGATTGGAATTAAACTTTTGGGCTTCGGCGGCGTTTTTCCTTGACGTGAATATTCCATGAGCTCTTCATCGCTGATTTGAAGCGGTTCTTCTTTCAGAACATAGACGGAATATTCAACAGGAAACGCTCCGTCATTGTCGCTGATTGTAGTCAGTGTAAACGTTCCATCTGCGCCGGAAAGTGCGCCCGCGCCTTGTTTATTGGATTCTTTCGGCACAAACACGATTGTTGCACCGTCCAAAGGCGAGCCGTTGTAAGTAATCGTTCCGCCAGCCGGAACAAGTCCCGCTTTACGCGGATCGATTTTTTTGCAACCAATCAGGCACACAAAAATAAGTGCTAAAACAAGATATTGTTGATATTTCATTTGGACTCCTTTTAATTTAAATAGGATTTTGATTATACTCCTTGCACTTGAGTTTTCGGTTTTATGAATGGAGATCAAGCCGGATTTTACGGTATAACGACGCCAGTGAAAACCGAAATTTCAAGTGCAAGAAGTATAACTCACATTACGCATCCATAAATTGTAAACACCGCAAAGACGAAGAAGGCGAAAAAAGATTATTTTAAAAACCTTCACGCGACTTCGTCGCCTTCGCGGTAACCAAACTTCCGCACAAAACCTGTTTAATGTCGTTTAACAAATTTTGTGATCTTATTTCACGAATGAGATCATGGAATTG
>JAIRYX010000259.1 GCA_031267635.1 Planctomycetaceae bacterium | reverse complement strand
CATACGATCAAACGTTGTATGAGAAACTTGATTCGATTCTTCATAAGCGTCTGTCTCGATATTTTTCGCAAGCGTATTGTCTTGCGTCGAAAATTTTCCATTGAAAGTTCCTTCATTCGAACCTGTCGATGAAATAGGATCGCTATTTTCCAGCGGATATTGTTGCGGCGGCTTATACTGCGTATTGGAGAAAATGTTGTTTTGCGCAAGAACATCTGATGTGTCATTCTCCACATTCTGCGAGTTAGGTGTATTCGCCGTCGTCGGATAAAATTTAGGAATTTGATATTCCGGTTCCGTAGTGATTTCTGCTACGGTTGTATTTTTTTTGATTTTCTCGCCGCCTTGTTTTGACTGCGATTCCGGTTCGTTTTGTGCAACTTCTGTATTTTTATGATTCAGAAATTGTTTGGCAATCAGGAATCCTCCGGTTAATACAATCAAACACGCCGCCGCAAAAATCGCGCTCTTTTTGAATCCCCATCGGTTGCCCGTTTGTTCAAGCGGATCGTATTGTTCGCCGGACTGCGAGGAGTCAATCTGTGTAGAAAGCGTCAATGTATCGGTCGGCGTTACTGTATTTCGAGACGTTACCGGTTCGGGACGCCGTAACGCTTCGGATAATTTTTCCTGTTTATTGTTCGTTTGTTGCGAGAAATTTTGTATTTGCGATAACGGCTGCGGCTGACTTTGTTGCTGCTGATTATAATGCGCGGTAATTGTCGTGGTTTTGCCGTGTTTGGTTTGTTGTTGATAAGAAACGGTTGCCGCGCGACCGTTGTTTTGCTGCGTTTGATGTTGTGTTGTGGCTAATGCCGCTTTTTGAGCGATTTCTTCCGCGAGGATTTCTTCTTCCAACGCACGTTCTTCGACGGCGTCATGGCGGGCTTTTCGATATGCCACAATTTTTTTGCAAACCCAAACAATGCCGGTGTAAGCACCGACGAGCATCAGAGCAAGTCTCAAATATTTCAATAGTTGAGCGAGAAAAGCCAATCGCGCAAAAACGTTTTGGAAGAATGCACGGCATGCTGGGGAAAATGTTCGAAGACCGCAATACATTTTCGTCGGTAAAGACGGCAATAACAAAATTCCCCGCCAAAGACAAAGGAACGGAAAAGCAAGGATTTTGAAACCTGTTTGCGCCACTTTGACCGCAAAAGGAGAACTCGAAACGGCAGACGTATTATCGTCGTCCGAATCATCTACGAGCTTTGCGGCGGGCGAATTATTGGTATCATCCGACGAAATCGCCGTAAGATTCGCTGCTGTAGTTGCCAGAAATTCGGAATCAATCAATGCGTCGTCCTTGACTTTGATATTGATTTCATCGTGACTTCGTCTATCGCCATGACGGCTAATGTCTGTCATCCCTGCCATTTTTGCATCCTTAATTATGTTTTTTATCTACGAAACACACAAAAAATCATAAAAAATATTTCAAAATAAAAATACGAAATACACAGCATGTCACGGAATAAAATGGGTTTTAATGAAGGAAAACCCATGTCGTATTCAGTATTTTCTGATATGTATTTTCGTCGTTAATATTTTCGTGATTTTTTGCGTCGTTCGTGGATCATAAAAAACTTTTGCATGATTATTTTTTTTCCGCAACCCGCAATTTCGCACTTCTTGCGCGAGGATTACGTCCGATTTCAGCGTCCGACGCTCCTATCGGTTTTGGAGTTAATACGTTGAGCGACGGATTGTCCCGAAACGCTGTTTTCACAATGCGGTCTTCCAGCGAGTGAAAACTGATAATCGCAATTCGTCCGCCGGTATTCAATCGTGCCGGAGCGGTTTTCAAAAATTCTTCCAACGCTCCTAATTCGTCGTTGACAAAAATTCGCATTGCCTGAAAAGTCCGCGTTGCCAGATCAATTCGCGTTTTGCCCGGCGCGTGCGGTACGCAACGTCGAACCAATTGCGCCAAATCGTTCGCTTTGCGAATCGGCTGCCGGTTTTCTCGCCGTTTCACAATCGCGCGAGCGATTCGGCGGCTATATCGTTCTTCGCCGTACTGAAAAATCAGATCGGCGATTCGTTCTTCCGTGAGAAATCCGAGCCATTCCCACATCGGTTGCCCTTCACTTGCGTCGAATCTCAAATCAAGATCGCCGTTTGCGTCGAAGCTGAATCCACGTTCTGTATCGTCCAGTTGATCGCTTGACAAACCCAAATCCAACAACATTCCGTCAACGTTTCGGATTCCGAGTTGGTTAAGAGCAATATCAATATCGCGGTAATCGGCGTGATACGGATGAACGTTTGTTCCGGCGAACCGTTTTTTCGCAACCGCAACCGCTTTTGCGTCACGGTCAAATGAAATAACATAACCGCTTTTGCTAACGTCGTTTACATCATTTGAAATGATTTTGCCGATCAAATCGGAATGACCGCCGGCTCCCAATGTGCCATCGACATAAACGCCGCCCGGTTGTGGCGCAAGCATCCGCAATACTTCATCGGGCATAACGGCAATATGCCGAAGTTCCAAGACTGTTTCATCACTCATGTCATTAACTTATTGCGGCAAAATAAATTACGTCGATACGATTTTCAAAATCAACACCAAGAAAAGAGTACATTTATTTACAAAACGTCCCAATTTCCAATGCTTTGATAATTTTGAAAATTATAGCAATTTTTTTTCAAAATTCCTAGAGCAATTTCTAAGTAAATGAAAGAGAAATTCTCGATTTCAAAATACATATTTCGTATTCTGTCTATTTTTACATACATTGATGAAATATTCAGAAAATTTTCAGCAAAGGAGTTGTAATTTTTGTGAGACGCCGTTATCTTATCTTAAAATCAACGTAATTTTATTTACCGCGAAGAAAATGATGAAAAAGGAGGGGGTTTTGGGGAAAATCTCTCACCTGAGAAAAAATCGTTGTTTCGTATTAAATAACTCATGTTACGCATGAGCGATTCATATTCGGGAAACGTAACGATTCAGTCGCTCAAACCAACTAAATCCGTACAGGACAACGGAATAGTTACCGTCAATTTTATTTGAAAATTTACAAAAATTCTCATGTAATATTCTTTGTGTTTAAAGATAAATATTAGAAGTTTCTTCAACAAAACAAAATAGAAAAAGGTGGATTTGAATATGACACTCATGCTTTTCGGATTTGGTATTGCCGCGATCTTGGACGTCGTGGTGTTTTTCGGCTTTTTGTTTGCCGTTGTGTTTATTGGGATTTCCATGAGCCGCAAAGGACAAAATAGCGGTGAATCTTATTTTCTGGCGGGACGCGGACTCGGCTGGTGGTTGATCGGCTTTTCGTTGATTGCCGCAAATATTTCCACGGAACAATTTGTCGGCATGTCCGGGCAAGCCGCAAGTAATGTCGGTTTGACTATCGCCAGCTACGAATGGATCGCGGCAGTGACGCTGATTGTGGTTGCGTTTTTCTTTCTGCCAAAATTTCTCCGCTCGGGAATTTATACGATTCCTGAATTTTTGGAATACCGCTACAACAAACCGGCGCGGATTATTATGTCGCTTTCGATGATGTTTGTGTTGGTTTTTGTTACCAGCACGACCGTTATTTTTTCCGGTGCAAAAGCATACGCCGTTTTTTTTCACGGTGTGGGTTGGTTTAATTTAACTTCGCTGGCGTGGATTATCGGTATCATTTCCGCGTCTTACGTTTTTCTCGGCGGATTAAAAGCATGCGCGTGGGCGGACTTATTGCAAGGTTCCGCATTGATTCTTTGCGGTGCGGTCGTTCTCTTTTTTGCGTTGGGCGCACTCGGCAAAGCGGATCAAACAACATTGACGACTGCAATGCAAATCAACGAAATTCCGCAGGAAAAAATCGATGAAACCATTCCCAAATTAGAAAACGCTTCTTCGACAGAACGCTTTACCGCGCTCAATTCTCATAAGTTGCGGATGAATCTTCCCTGGACTGATTCGACGTTGCCGATCACCGCGTTGTTTTTTGGGATTTGGATTCCGAACCTTTATTATTGGGGACTTAATCAATACATTATGCAAAGAACGCTCGGTGCAAGTTCGCTCGGCGAGGGACAAAAAGGAATTGTTTTTGCGGCGTTTCTGAAATTGCTGATTCCGTTTATTGTGATTTTCCCCGGTATGATTGCGTACAATCTTTACAATACTGATATGAAAGAATCGCGTCAGGAAAAGCTGTTCGGCGAGGAATATATCAAAGCGAAACGCGCGGGAACAGAAGACGTTGCGTTACAACAAATCAAACAAAAAGGATTAGAAAAAACGATAGCGGGAGCGGACCAGCTCGGCACGTTATTCGATTTTGACGCAAAATTTGCCGAATTTGAGCCGGACGCAGCACAACAGTTAATTGTTCACGACGCGCAAAAACTTGGTATCGACGTTCCGCAAGGAACGCTCATGGATGCAATGAAAGCGATTCAAAAAGCGAAAGACAAGTCGAAAGAAAAATTCAAATTCGGAGAACAGATTACCGGTTACGATTTTGACGCGGCATTTCCGCTTTTGATGACGAAACTTATTCCGGCGGGCGGTTTGCAAGGATTTGTGCTTGCCGCATTACTCGGAGCCATCGTCAGTTCGCTCGCGTCGATGCTCAACGCCGCCTCGACCGTGTTCACGATGGACATTTATAAAGAATACATCAATCCGAATGCGTCGGAACGGTCGATTGTGGCAGTCGGACGGTTTTGCGTGATTTTATTTGTCATTGTCGCGTGTATTATCGCGCCGTATCTCGGCGACCCGCGATTAGGCGGCGTGTTCACATTTATCCAAGAATTTCAGGGCTTCATTTCGTCTGGGATTCTGGCGGCGTTTCTCTTTGGTTTTGTAGTACCACGCGCCTCGAAATGGTGCGGCGTGGTTGCGTTGCTGTTGAACCCAATCATTTATGGAATTTTGATGTACTTTGCGTCAAAACTTGACATGGAAAACGGCGGCTATCTTCCGCTTATTTTCAAATGCTTCCTGAACCGGATGGCGATTTGCTTTATTATTCTGATTGTTGTGATGACCATTATGACAATCGTTGCTCCGCAAAAAGAGGCGTTTCGTCAGAAAGCGGTAACGAACATCGACCTGAAAACCTCAAAAATCGCTTTGTTTTTGGGAGTTATTGTCGTGCTGTTGACCATTGCGTTTTATGTGTGGTTCTGGGATAACGAAACTAAAATGTTCCCCATGCCGGAAAAAACAGCGGTTACGGTTGCGACACAACCTATTGATGTTTGATGCTTCGGCGAAATAGTTCGGAATAGTTACCCGAACGGCTTTCCCGTTGCAGCCCTTATTTATCAAGTTTCCCTTAGTAACCCGAATTGCATCAAAGCTCGCCCTTATGCCCTGATTTTTTAGATCATGGATTGTCACCAAA
>JAIRYX010000256.1 GCA_031267635.1 Planctomycetaceae bacterium | reverse complement strand
CGGCTCCCGGTCTTTACGGAACGGCTCCCGGTCTTTACGGAACGGCTCCCGGTCTTTACGGAGCGGCTCCCGGTCTTTACGGAGCGGCTCCCGGTCTTTACGGAGCGGCTCCCGGTCTTTACGGACCGGCTCCCGGTCTTTACGGAGCGGCTCACGGTCTTTACGGAGCGGCTCCCGGTCTTTACGGACCGGCTCACGGTCTTTACGGAACGGCTCCCGGTCTTTACGGATCGGCTCACGGTCTTTACGGAGCGGCTCCCGGTCTTTACGGAACGGCTCACGGTCTTTACGGAGCGGCTCACGGTCTTTACGGAACGGCTCACGGTCTTTACGGAGCGGCTCACGGTCTTTACGGAGCGGCTCACGGTCTTTACGGAACGGCTCGCGGTCCTCCGCGAAAGGCGAATTTTTCTTCGGGAATGCCCCGCAAAACTCTTTCGAGCGATCATTTCCAATAACAATCAGCACATCATGAGGAATCAATATTCCGTGATTCCGTAGGGGCGACCCTCGCGGTTGCCCATGATTTATGCGCGGTTTCCCATGATTTCGATGCGTTTTCCCTACATAGGCGGACGCATAAATGTTATGGGCGGATGATAGAGCGCCCTTGTTTTTCGTTCGTCACCAAAAGATATGCGAACAAAGAAGCTGCTATTATTCTTTTGTCAATCGTTTGAGCAACACACAAAACGAATTGCGAATCGACGCAAAATCCGGTGTTGCTCCTTGTCGCGGAAGAATCACGAGATCAAGCGGTACGGGAATCTGATGTTGCTCAAGCCGAAACACTTCCCGAATCAACCGTTTCCACCGATTGCGAACATGCGCCTTACCGACTTTTCGGGAAACGACTAAACCTAGACGCGAATAATTTTCCTCGTTGCCGCAACAATAAATCACCAGCATTCGATCTCCCGCCGATCGTTTTCGGGCAAAGACACGATCAAAATCCGCGCGTTTTCGTAGGTGTTTTTTTTTCGGAAAACAAAAATTTGACGTTGTTTTCGTACATTCGCTTTTCATCATTATGGTTTATATTCCCAAAATCACATTGTCAAACAACAACGAGCCAACACGCACAATCGTCGCCCCTTCTTGAATGGCAAGTGGAAAATCGTCGCTCATTCCCATCGAAAGTTCCGCCATTCGGCAATTATCGGGACAAAACGGAATCAATTTTTCCGCCAGTTGTCGTGTTGCGGCAAATTCTTTGCAGCGTTTGTCATCGGTAGAAGAGAACCCCGACATACACATCAATCCGTCAATTTGAATATGACGCAATTTTGACACGGTTTCTAATACCTCAATAACCATTTGAGGCGAAAATCCTTGCTTTGTCGCGTCGCCGGAAATGTTGATTTCAAGCAAGCCGTGTACCGGCGGCAACGCTTCTTCATTGGCAATTCGGTTAATTGTTTCCAGCAATTCCGTCGAACCAATCGAATGAATGAGCGACACATGCGGCAAAAGTTTTCGTACTTTATTTTTTTGCAAAGAACCAATTTGATGCCAATGAATTTTCGACTGATGTTCTGAAAAATACTCTGCTTTTTCGATAAGCATTTGCGGGCGGCTTTCTCCCAAATCATAGCATTTCGCCGCAAGGAGCGCGTTCATCGCATCATCGTCTTTTTTTACGTATTTACTGACCGCAACGAGAGTTACAGAATCCGAGGTGCGTCCGGAACGAATCACCGCATCGGAAATTTTTGTCCACACCGTAGAAACGTTATCGGCAATTTGTCTGAATGTGTCCATAAATCAAGGTGTTAAGGAAATTTCTAAAAGCTCAAAATCTAATGCGAAATGCACAAAATATATTTTACAATTGTACACTCCTTGAAATAAGAGATAAAGAGTCAAAAGCGTCTGCATAGATATATTTTGTGATGAAGTTTTCTTACATTCATGTAAAGCTATCTCATCCCACTTGAAAATTTCGGCTTTTAAGACAATATTTCTCGTTCCTCGTCCATCACGTTCCCAAAGCCCCTTTTGTCCCTAATATCCGTTGTTGTCACTATTCAGTTGCCCAAACCAAGTAAATCCGCACAGGGCAACTGAATAGTGACGTTTATTTTACCAAAGCTGGAATCGATCAAATTTTGTCTGTTTTTAAATCTCCTCTTGTCAATTACCTGTAAATTTTGGTAAAATCATAGAGCTTTGGAGATTAGTAAAGAAAAATTTGCAACCTAAATACGCCGTTTTTTTTAGAAAACCGATTCGGAAGAAATTTTTTACTCAATAATTATGATCCGATTGCTCGTTAAATAAAACAGAAACGTGTTAATTTAGAAACACGTTTGAAATTTAAGATAATAATGGAGATTTCAGGGGGAAAGGATTCCATCATGTTTGAAAATCAAACAAATTTTTGCAACCGGCGCAAATTTCTTTTCGATTCAGCTTCGATTGCTGCAAGTTGTTTTGTTGTTGGATTTTGCGGCTGTAATACGCAAAAAGGACGGATTATGAACGTCAATGAAAGCGACAGAGTTGGAAGTCATAAAGCCGGTTCCGAAGTTTTTCGACCGATTGTATGTGAAACAACGCAAAAACTTCTCGGAAAAGCGGCGTCTCAACCGGTTGCGTTTCAGGAAAATGACGGATTCCAAAAACGTCGCGTCTGTTTTGTTTCGCTTGAAAATAAAACAAATGAGGAACTTGGAGACTTTAAAGAACAGCTTTTTGAGATTATCGACACGCAAATTAGCGAATCGGATGTGTTCACGACAGTCAGTCCGCGAGCCATTGAAGGAGCAATGCGAACAGCCGGTTTTCGAGCAGAACAACTTTTTCTTCCTGAAAACATGGCAGCATTTTCGGCAGCAATGCAAAAAGGAGGCGAACCGTTTGAGTACATGCTGTTTGCCAAACTGACCTCCGGCACGACAGCCGACAATCGCAATTCGCAAAAAGATTATATGTTGACACTTGAAATGGTCAACGTTCACTCACCGGAAGATCGTCTCAAAGAAAGTACGATGATTCGCAAAGAATATAACCGCACTCTCACCGCCAAACTTTTTTCGTGGACAAAATAGGGAAGTTAAAAATAAAAAGGTAAAAGTTGACAATCAGAGCATGAAGCATAAGCAAGCGTAAGATTTCGACTGCTTTTTAAATTTGAGGGATCTTTTCCAAAAAGTAATATTTCTCTGATATTTACGATTCAATAAAATTTTGGATAACAAAGATAACATTTTCTCATTCAGCGACCAGCCGGGAAACGCATCGGACGAAAACGGTTTCGGCGAGGAGGATGTGTTGTCGTTTGACCGACTTCGTGAAGCGTTTGCGGAACTGAACAAAAAGGAAACCGATGCGACTTCCGATTTTGCGCAAAACAATGAATCGCAAAATCGTTTGTCAAACGATTCTCAAGCATCAACCGAATGTCCAAACGCGGAATTTGCTTCGCACGAAACGTTGACGAAATCGGATAACGCGACGGACAATGAATTTACGGACAATGAATTTAATGAAGACGTTGACACGGAAACGGAAGACGACACCAAAGACGCCGCCGAAAGTAATACGGGTACGGAATTTTATGAAACGATTTCAATATCGGAGGAAGAGCGTTGCGAGGTTAATCCGCGCACGATTTTCGAGGCGATGTTGTTTGTCGGTGATCGCGAAAATAAGCCGCTTATGCCGGAATCTGCGGCGGAGTTAATGCGAAATGTTTCGCCGGAAGAATTGACGGAAATTGTGAATCGGCTGAACGCGGAATATGAGAGTTACGGCACGCCGTATCATATTATTCGGGAAAACGGCGGGTTCCGCATGGTGTTGCGACCGGCATACGAATCAGTGCGGACAAAATTTTACGGCAAAGTGCGTGAATCGCGATTGTCGCAAACGGCGATTGACGTGTTAGCGGTTGTCGCGTACAAACAGCCGATTACTGCGGACGACGTGCAAAAAATCCGTAAAACGTCGAGTCAATCCATTCTACAACAGCTTGTACGCCGCGGGTTGGTTGAGTCGCAACGCATCATCCGCGACAAAAAAAGCGTCGTCTTTTTCCGCACAACCGACCGATTTCTGCAACTCTTTCAATTGGAATCGCTCGACGATCTTCCTACTGTTGAAGAAATTGATTTTCGATGAAAATTGCCCGATGATCGGAGACATGAGGGACGAGGCGAATTGTCTTTGCCCAACTTTTAATTCTTTTTAGTTTTCTTTGTTTCCAAAAAACATCGCCAATCAATCAAAAAATCAACATGGGCTTTTTCGTAGAAAAAAATGACCTGTTTGGTAAAATTTCTACCGAAAAAAACTTCTTGAACATTTCTCTTGAAAAGACAAGAACTTCCGTCTGTTTTGTAAAACATTATCACCTTTCTTAATTTTGCTCAAAGCTGTACATTCTGAATTTTTTTTTGTTTGGCAAGAAATTTGTTTATCTTGCAGGATACAAAGTTCAAACAAACCTTTTTGCATTTTCTTTATCATAGAGAGAATTGCAATACCACTTTTACAAAGCAATTACCGGAAAGGTAAACACTAAACATGACCAAAAAAATCTTTTCTTTGATACTGGCAACGTCGTTCATTTCGTTGTCTTTACTGTCTCAAGCCAAAGCCGATCTGAACGCGCAAGAGATTGTAGATCGATTTAATTCGGCGTCAGGAGGAGAGCTATTAAAGTTCTCGTCCTCCGGTAGCAATGAAGCGAAAGTTTCTCAACGTTCCGGTTATGGATTTGCCGACACGTCGGCATATGCCACAACGACTGGAACAAGTACCTCTTATCAAAGTTTTTGCGTTGAGCCGACAGCTACCACGGCAAGTAATATGACCGCCGAGTTGAACTATGCTAACGGCGTTTCCAAAACGTCGCAAGGTTTCGCTCTTTCACTAGGTGCGGCTTATCTTTACAAACAGTTTGCGACCGGAAATTTAACAGGTTTTGACTACGTCAACACCTCAACGCGGAGTAGTAACGCAGCAACACTGCGTGACGCGCTCCGTACGCTCGTCGGAATTTCGGGCTATGGCACATGGAGTAGCAATGCTTACTTGTTGCAGCTTCTTACGATTAACTCCGATCAAACCTATTGGACGCAAAATTATGATCCAAACTCGTATTACAATATCATTGGCGATTACAGCGTTTTTGTTATGAATTGTTATACAAACGATGCAGGAACAAGTAACGGGCAAGACTTCCTCTACTTAGCTAACGCAACGCAACAAACTCCAGGAACTCCCGAACCGGCAACGATTTTTCTATGGGGATTGGGAAGTCTCGGATTATATGGATTCGCTGCCCGCCGACGTACAAAAAATAAGCAAATGTTGCAATCCGCGTAGAAAAAACGAATTCTTTTTCCTTTGATTGTTTCTCCTTTCTTTTAGGGGTGGTACGCAATACTGCGCTGCTTGCGCAGGCATTTTTTGCGTACCTTCCCCTCTAGTACAAAGTCACTTAAATCCCCTTTGCACCAACAGGAGCGTTTGCGTTTTCCTTGTCGTATTTTTTCCGGCGGCTCGCCTGCCATGCGAGAATCAACGCTCGCTGATCCTCCGTGACCGCCGACTGTCTGCCGTCACACAACGTGATACGTCGATAACCAATTTTAAGTTTAGAGCTGGTGTGAGTATCCTTCATATAATATACTCCTTGCACTTGAGTTTTCGGTTTTATGAATGGAGATCAAGCCGGATTTTACGGTATAACGATGCCAGTGAAAACCGAAATTTCAAGTGCAAGAAGTATATCGTCCAATGATAAAAGGGAACGACATTGGTCTTCTATTAGCTTTTCACCACCATTTATGTTGCCCGGGAATCGGAACGGGGTAAGAGCCGTTTTCGCTGGGGACTGTTGGCGGTTTCATTTCGGCAACGCATTCTTCCG
>JAIRYX010000207.1 GCA_031267635.1 Planctomycetaceae bacterium | reverse complement strand
TAAATAAGTGAGAGGTAAAACTCACTGGTAACTTTAACCCTTAACCCCCAAAACTAAAATGTACAAATACGAAGATACCAGAAGTGATCTATACAAATCCCTTAAAAAGCTGGGCGAATATATGAAAGCTGCAGAACAATACGATAAAACACGTTTCTCGAGCGCCAAAGCACAAAGGAAATGGGAAGCTGAACAGGAATATCTAAAACGATCCCACGAAACCTACAAACGAATGGAACGTGAACGGGAAATGTGGAATAACGAATCATCTGGTAACTTTTGGGATTAGTCTTATTATGCTGTCAAAAGCACTTTTTAATTGTTTTTAATTGAGTCTTCGATCTTGTCTAGGCGGTCGGATATGCGGTCGCCTATCTTTTCAACTATTTTATCAAGGGCGGCTTGAAATTGCCGCGACTGCTCGTCAAAGCGGCGGTTATTCTCTCTGGTTGTTACTATCAAGAACCAAATTAAACCGCCCAGTACGGGGCATTGGGTCGCTAGTATTGTTACAATTTCGTACATGGTTCTTTATCTTCCTTCCTTCCTTTGGAAAAATTAAACGAATGTTACCGGTGCATTCTCACTGCGTTCAATATCTAGCAAAACATATTGAGAAAAACTTCTGCCGTTGAAGTGTTTTTTTACTTCTGATGTTGCTTCCCATCCAAAGCCGTCGCCCCAGCTGTTGCACAGTCCCCACGCATCCGGCTTCCATCCAATCCGCCATCGGCGCCTTCTTTGCTCCAATACCCACACCATAACTCGGACGAATAATATTCGGTTGTCCTATCTTGCGAAGCGTTTCTTGAATCACTTCAGGCATGTATCCGCTGTCAACAAGCAACTTGTCAATCTTGACCACATCAATATCGTTGTCGTCGTCGTCAATTTGGTAGTTACAGTCAAGTAACTGCATGATCAACATCTCCAACCCCATCGCCAAATACCGCTCCTTCTTGCCGCCAAATTCCCGCTTCATCGTTATCAGCCCGTTTTCACCCTTCCTAAATTCCTTGCGAACTTGCTCCGGAAACGTTCCGTAATCAATCACCTTACCCGTAAAATCATCATTAAAACTACATACACAGTAATAGAGAATGTCATCATGAATATCAATAAACGCTGTAATTTTGTACGTGTCAGCGGGAATCACCCCGCGTTTCATCCCATTCAACCGGCTGCGAATGGTTTTCGCGTCAACCGCCGTGTCTTGCGCTGCCAAATTTACCGGTGAATTTTGATACTCCGACATGAATGTTTCAAAATCGTCCGCCCAAATATTCATGCCATGCTGCAACGCATCAATCTCATTGCCGGTATAATTCGCCTCCCAAGCAACCTTCGCTCCCTCACGCATCGCTTCGCGATTATTGCGATAAAACATTGTCGCTTTTACCGCGTCTTCCTTGCGTAACTCCGCATACTCCTCCCACATATTCATTCGCGTCGGCATCGTTTCAATCATTTTGAAACGTAACCCCCGCCACTGCGGTTTAAGGTTGCGGTTCAAATATTGGTCGGCTAAATCGTTCTCCGCAATCACCGTACAACACATCAGCATTGCCAACTCCTCCGCCGGACCAACTAAACCGCCTATCGTACCTTCAATTTTTTTCGATAATTTCGTAACTTGATCGGGAGACCTTGCAACATCATCCGTTTGGGGATCATCCAACACAATCATGTCCGGACGCTGAATCTCGCCGTCCGGAGTCTTGATTGCTTTGCCCCTAATTGCACCATTGATCCCGACACTTATCAAAGTTGCCCCGCTTGATAAACTGCCCGGGATTTTTGCAAACTTCACACTGTCAGGCTTCCACAATATCCCGGTCAACTCGCCCAAATATATCTGTCCACGTGCCAACAACGCAGAACCATTCAACTTGCGAAAAGGATAAATTGACTCTGGAAAATCATCTAATAACGTTTTAGTATTGATAATATCGTCTTTGATATGCTCAATAATTTTCAACGCCTCTGATTTATTTGCGCCAATTATGACGATATACCGGCAATGCCCAAACAAAATTGCCCACAAAACCGCCGTCTCCACCAGCGTCGTCTTACCACTCCCACGAGGCATTGCCAACGCTAATTTTCCGCCGCCTTGAACCAAAATTTCTTGCAATCTCTTTATAACGTCAAGATGATAAGTTGACCACGCAAGTTTGAACTTCTTGGGAAAATATTGCTCGCAAAAATACTGCAAATCCTTCCGCGCGGAAATACGGCGTTGCGGGTTCTTAATCGGCGGTAACGGCGCAATCTCCCTCGCTGAACGCGACTGCTCCCGACTACGAACCGCGACAAGCTCCCGATGACGTTGACCGGCTAATGTCTTCTCTGATTGTTCACTTACCATATTTCACTTAATTTCAACGGCATTGTACCAATTTCGCGATTCACTATCCTGTAATTGTGCTTTACCGTCGAATACTCAACCGTAATCCGCTTTATTACCGCCAACCCATGATAATTCGCAATGTCCACTGCGTGTTGGTTCGTTACCGGTCGCGGATCACAAGAACAATATTCCCACCAATCCGCCGTATTGCCCTTCTCCTCAAAATTCAAATACTCGCTAAAAACCCGCAAACGCCTGCCATCACAAATGTCAGTTATATACCGCACCTCAACCACACTCGAACCATCCGACTCAATATGCAAATGATACGTTGTGTCCAAAACCTGATACGTCTGTTTGTTCATATTACTGTTGGTTCATAATTTTGCCCGCCGCCAAACGCGCCAACTCCGATGTTGGCGTATCATGCGGCGCGAGGTTAAGCGGCTCAAGGTATTGACGAATCTCGGCAATCTCGTCTGATTGAGTGTTATTTTGTTCATCTGTTTTGCCCTCTATTGACCTAACATATAACCCAAGCAAACGATTCTGCTCTTTACGTTTGGCAAGCCGCATCTTGCGCTCATCAATTGGAATATCTGCATCACAAAGACTTTCAAGCTCTTTAAGAGCTTGGGTAAATTCATCAGGTAAGGAAGTTTTAAGGGACATTTTTGTTTTATTGTTGTGCTTTATTGCTTCGCGTTTGTGTAATTCAGTCAACCATTCACTCCATGCTTTGAAGGCTTTAGTTTGGTCTATTGCCATTGTAATTAGTCATGCTGTATGGTGTCATCGGCGGCAATCATATTAAGTCTAGGCAATATCTCGAAGCAATTCCCGTGATACAGTGTGCAGTTCACAATTTCTATTTTCTGTTGTATCATTTAATTTTTCGTATAAAAATCCCCAAATAAATAAACAAAATCCCACTCCCTAACCCCAACGCATCCGGTTTGGGAGGCGGCGGGAAAGTAGTACCTATGCCCCCCCGTTGGCTTGAGGTTATCGACATGGTATCGCGGATAAAGGTTCGCGTAATCCCATCGCTATCTCTGACTCAACCTTCTTACGAATCGCTTTATATCGGTCCAAATATTCACCATACAAATGAAGTGAAGGCGATAAATCCTTGTAATCTTGCAGAATCCTTTTAACCATAGATTTTTTCAATTTTGTCCGTTTAGAAATCTCATCTATGTTAAAACCGCGACGAAACAAATGCTCAACCTTCTCTATTGATGCGATGCGTAACATAACATCCCCCGTAAAAGAAAAACAATTTAACACAGCTTTTTAACCTGACAAAATTATTTTTTTAGATTTCACGCAAAATTTAAAATCTTGCCGATTGGAGAAGAAGAAAAAATAACCAGCAAAAAAACAAAAACGCCTTCGCGTTATGTTGTTCTTAATGTATTATTAGAGTTTTGGTTATATCGGACAAACCAAATGTATGCCGATAATTGTAAAGAGATCATTATTCGTTACAAAAATCCCTTACAAAAAAAGTTTTTTTGATACATAATGGACATCTTTCCACTGGGGGTGGAGTGCTTCAGTGGGCGGGATTGGCGTTCCATCTTTTTCCATCAAGTAAATTTCCATTGGCATATTTACTACGTTTTTTACCGTCTTCGCCCCATGTTCCCCACTGTTTGAAGAAAAACGGAACGCCTTGTTTTTCGCATTGGTTTTGGATTTTTTTCGCCCAATCGGGGTTCATTGGGCGGGCGGATAAAAATTTTATTTTATTGGTTGGGAAAATTGTAGATTCATTTTTTCAAAAAATATTTTGTTTCTTTTGTTTGCTCTTTTATAAATATCAGTATATCGTATTACTTCCGAATATTGATTAGCGATAGGGTTATCATTATCGTAACTTTTAACATCCACCGAGTTTCTCACAAAACCATCAATACCATAAATTTTACGGTATCCATTTGTTGGTTTATCGTATTTATTGAATTGATCGGTTATGAGATATGTGTAGAAATCTTCTATAGAAAATTCCGGTTTAACAAAATTGGCAATATATTGAACGTATCTATCCATTTGAAAAACATTGTCATTCAAACCGACTTTGGGATCTTTTAATTCAATAATAATACATTTTTTTTCTTCAGGGAAAAAGAGTAGATCAATTCTATTTTGTAAACGTTTTTTGTTGAATTCGTTTAACATCTCTTTTTCTTCTTCTGTTAAGTCACGAATTATTTTGTTTCCTTTTATCTCAATATCCTCAATAGAGACTTCGCTTTGTCCATCGAAATAGAGGAATTGATCATCAATTAGCCAAAGGTTTGATTCGGTGCTGTTGACTGAATTTTTAGGCAAAAGAATATTGTGGAAAAAAGCTTCGTTTTGTACCTTATTTTCATTATAAAATTTAATACCTTCATTGAAAATATTCAAGATATATTTTCGATACATTATATAACTTGATAAATTAACGAGACTTCCCATATTAACCTGTTGAATTTGACTTTTTATTTCATCTTCAAATTTTTTGAAGTCGATATTATTTTTTGCTTTTTGAATTTTTTGAATAGTTTGATTAATTTTTTTAACTGTTTCTTCTTGAAGTTTCTCGTGTAGGTCTTTTATCTTTGATAAAATTTTGGGGTTAGGATCGTTAAATTTTATTGTGTCAAGAAGGGTTTTCTTACTTTCTTTATCCATCAATATGTACGAATATGCTTTATTGTTTGTTATTTTATTATCATTATCATTTAATATGTTTCTTACATTGTTTTCTTTCTTTTTATTTAATATTTCAAGTTCGTATTTAAGGAATAGGTTAATTTTTTCTTTTATCGTTTCTTGTATTTTTTCTTCCGTAATATATTGATCTGAATTGGGTTTATTACTTGGAAGAGTTAGTTTTGTTCTTGATTCATTTAGAAATCTACCGAAAAAAGGTGATTTCAGATAAGCATTGTAATAATAACTAATTCCTTCTTTATCTTCTAAGCGTTTTAATGGTAGGTCAATATTGTCAATTTCGCCTGCTGATCTTTCGTCTACGACATAGAAAACCTTATTTTCACCAATATTTTTTGTTTTAATATGCCATAATTCAAAATTTACTATGTTACATATGCCTGATAATTTTGTTTTGTCTTCAATATAGAATTGTTCTTTATTTAATTGATCTTTATTTAGTTGAGCTGTATTGATGATTCGTTCGGTTTCGTCACCGCTATCGTCTATCAATTTGATTTCAAATTTTTTATTTTCACTTTTTAGATAATACAAAAAAATGTAGAAGTGTTTTAGTATTTCATCGCGGTAAAAGTCTATATTTTTTTGGGTGTATTTTTGGAATTCAGGTTTAATGTTTTTAAAAGCGATGGTTGTTTTCTTTGGTGTGTTGTGGAGTATTGGTTTTTTATCATCTATGGAGATTGTTTCGGTACCGAAGAAAAATGTTCGTTGAAATATTTCTTTATTTTCCTCAAAAATGCTTTCTATTTCTATATCGTTAAATACTTTAAGAAAAGAGACTCTTCCCAATCCTTTTCCGCAAGTATGATTTGTTTTATATATTTGGCGTGTAAATTTTTTGAAATTGTCATCAATAAATCCTGTACCGTTATCTTCTATTTTGAAAGACTGAATATAATTATCTTCATCATTAACAATTTCGTTTGTTGTGTATTGCCTTCTTATATTTACAGTTATTTGGATAGAAGAATTTTTTATAGAGCAGTAGAGAGCGTTTGAGATCGCCTCAAGAAGGCAAAACAAAAAGCCTTTTTCAGCATTCAGATCATAATTTTTTATTACATCTTTTATATCGACTTCGTACATAATATGGCTACAAAATAAATCGGAGGGGTAAGGCGTACATCACATCTATTGATGGATACTTTCAATGTCAAAGCGTAAAAGCCTATTTTTCGATAGGCAAACGGGCATCCGCCGTGAATAATCCAGTTAAAAACAGCCCGATTGTAACGATTATAAAAGCTCTGATCAAGACCAAATTTTTCTTTTTCAGAAAAAAATTTCCCCCCTTTTTTCAAAAAAAATCCAAAAATTCTAAAAAATATCCCAGCACCCCTCTTGATCGAATCCTAACATTATGATAAAATACCCCCAGTTTGTGAAATATCACATGAACCGATAGCTTAGCGACTATTTCCACAATACTTATTTTTTTTCTGTTTTCTACTATGGATTCCCTGTATTTAGAGCAGGCGTATGAGCCTGCGCGTGTGCTATCAATGTATGAGCTTGCCGAAAGTTATTTTCAACATAGGCAACATCAAAATTCGCGTGATGTGAGCAACATTAAGAAGGCATTTGAGTTGCTTGCGGAATCGTATCCGAACGCGGATACTGCCAATTTTGTAGCGGCGGACTTGATCGATTATCAGCAATACCTTGTCTATAAGGGCTATGCGAGGTCATATTGCAACAAGTTAATTAATTTTTTTCGCAGTGTTTTAAAATGGGGAGTTTTGTATCAATTAGTTTCTCCGGCTCTTACATACTCGCTTAAATGTGTTCCTTCTCTACAGTACGGAACGGCGCGGGAAAACAAGCCGCGTGAGGATATCCCGGTGACCCGGTGAATCATGTTGAAGCGGTATTACCTTATTTGCCGTTAGAGGTTGCTGATATGCTTCGATTGCAGTTACTTACGGCGATGCGACCGAGCGAAGTCTGTAATATGCGGCGATCAGACATACAACCTCATGTTACGCACCCGGGTAAAAATTGGGTGAAAATGCACCTCAAAACAGGACTTTTTGTGTAAAAATGCCCTAAAAATAGCCGAAAGCGGTTAGGTTTGGGTTGAATAGGGAAACT
>JAIRYX010000180.1 GCA_031267635.1 Planctomycetaceae bacterium | reverse complement strand
GCCGACACCGCGATTCCGCCCAAACCTTCCCAAGCCCTCCGCGCCCCAAGACCAACCCTCTTGCCAACCGCCTCCCCGCTAACCTTCCAAGCCAAAGCATGGTTCAAAGGACACCTCCCTCAAGAACGAGAAGAACGTCAAAGAACCGTCCAAACCGCAAACTGGTTCGCAAGACCATAAAACTTTAGCATGAGTTATGCAGGTTACAAAAAAAATCGAATTAAGGCGATAATTGTCTGCATGTGTCAAAAACAATCCATCGTTGCCACAGAAAAATATAAGTGAAAAAATTTATTACCTTATGATAAAACGACGAAAAATCCTCTGACAACAATTGTCCTGTTTTTACATCAAACATGTATCGCTGATCCGGTATGGTAAAACCTTCCGGTAAACTTCGGGACAAACTGATATTAAGCGGGTACAAAACATCATCATAATGAGGGTAGTTTTCATATATTTTGGTCAAAAAAGATATGTACTCTTCCGATGAAGGCATTTTATATTCGGAATAACAGGAAAATAAATTCGTTTGTTCCTCAACAACGGGAAGTAGAAAACCGGAATGATGATTGATAAGCATTGCTTCGTCAATCATCGGCGGAATCATGGCGATATTGAAATGATTAACGTACCAAACAAAAGGAACGCGAAAACCAAATTCAGAGAAATCTCTAATCACTTTCCGCGTATTGAGACCGAAATTTCCATTTTCTGCGATAATGTCATGAACATATTCAATCTGTATCTTATTGTCAAATAAAAATTGTTTTTCGTTATCGGACATTTTCTCAAAACACCCGCGAAAAACAATTTGTAGTGCGGCTTTTTGTATTTGATCTTTGAAACAGCCAGAGAAATCATCAATTGTTTTTTGCCAATAATCGGGTAATGTCTGAAAGCAGATTTTTAATTCGATTTCGGAATCTTGTGATGCCGATTGAACTGCCTCAATCAACTGTTGTAGAATATCTTTTGTATCAAATGGAATCAAAGGCATTTTTAGATACAAATGTTTTTTAGTTGGCGTATTTTCCTTTGTTTCCTCTTCTTTATTTTTTTCTTGAAGAAAAGTTTCAAGTTTTTCAAGATCATCATCGGTAATCACATTCGGAACATGAAAAATATGCTTTCCCGTATGATCGAAAACGAGACTTCCGTCTTCTTCATAGTAAAACAGATGCGCACTATACTGATTGACTAGATAGTCAATTTTTTGCCGGTACGTGATTTGCTGGTTCATTTGTTTTCTCTTCGTTGTTGTTTTTCCATTCTTCGGGGTAATAATTTTGCATAAAAACCGGACATTTTTCCGCATAAAGTTCGTCGTGAAGGGCGATTGCTACTTTAGTGTCAATACGAAATAACTGGCATGTCCGCTCATGAATACGAGCCATTTCACCGGTTGTATCAAGATTTGAAGCGTGACAACCTCCCGTACACGTAATTTTGGCAATACAGTCTTCACATCTTTCTTCAATTTTATTCGTTCCTAGAAAATAATCCTGATTTTCTTCGATAAAACCTTCGTAAATATTGCCAAGTTTCCAGCGAGTCCATGTTTCGTCAAAATGTGAATCCCAACGATTACAAGGCCATATATTTCCAAATGAGTCAATTGCAAGCATTCCTCGCCCGGCACCGCAAGGAACATTACCTCTTTTTTTGCGATTTCAGCTTTTAAATGAAGGAGTAAATGTGTGACACCAAATATTTACGCCGTTTTGTATTTCTTTTTTCCAATATTCCGCTATTTTTCTGATTGACTTTTCGTATTTAAGCAAAGATGAATCATCCCATAATAACGGTTCTCCCGGAACCATTACTATACTTTTATAACCTAATGTTCGAAAATACAAATAACTGTCGAACATAAGATCGACATTTGCGGGTAAAACAGTCGCCCTTGCACATGTTGCCGGTGAGTATTCAAGTATCATTGGTATTGTTTTGGAAATAATCGAAGACGTCTGTCCTCCATTCTGGGTAGGACGGTTGTTATCTTGAACAGCCGGAATCCCATCAACCGAGGTATGAAAACCGATATTCCATTTTTTGAAAAACTCAATAACATTTTTGTTGACAAGCGTGCTATTTGTTGTAACTGAAAAAGAAACCGATTTACCTTGTTGAAATGCTCTACGTGTTGTAAAGGGTACAAGCGTTTTTAACAACTCATATTGCAGAAGCGGTTCCCCACCCATACAATAGACGTTTATTTCTTTTATATCGCTGCTTGCTTTTAGAAACCAAACCATTGCGTCAAATGCTGTTTGTTTTGAAAGATAGACTTTGTGATGTAACCGTTTGTAACAATAAACGCACCGTAAATTACAATCACAAGTCATGTCTAACTCAAGATTTTTGATAGCCATACGTTTGGGTACCGAGTCAAGATTTAACATACGCGGAGCATCTGTACATAATGAATCTTTTGTCATGGAATCACCTTATCTCTTACATTGGATTCTTAATTTTTCGTAACTCAACCCATGGGGCATTTTTGTTCTGCCACTCTAACGGTGTGACTCGCTTTTCACCCTCCGCAAACCATTTGAACGCGCGGCGTTTCACAAGCAGAAATTCATTCGTATCAGGAAGAAAACCTTTAACTTGATAATAAAATTGCACATTGCTCGGATCGGAAAATTCTGTTTTCTTAAACTTTAATTTTTCATTCTCTCCGTTTACTTCAAAATCAGACGATGTTACACGAATCTGTGCTTTATGAAGATCGGCGTCAGTTCTCGCAACGGCGATATGAGAATCATTTTATTAATACGTAAATTGATTCGTCAAAATAAGATGTTCCGGGATAAAATCCGTGGACTTTTTTTGACGAAATGAGTTTTCCGGTCTTATCCAAACAGAATAATTTAAATTCGAAATCAGAAGTATTATTTTCCCCCACGCCTGCAAGAAAAGTTATTTCACCGTTTTTTCCACAATGTAAATTACTGAATATGAATGCTTTCGTGTCGCTTGGAACATAAAATGTTGTTTTCTTTCCATCCAAGTCAATTTTAGTTATAGAAGACCGGTCACTGTAAAAAATTGCTTTTTCCACCGGAGACCATGTTAAAGTATTCACGTTTTTTTCTGTAAGAAATCTTTCTTCAGGCGTTTGCGGCCGCATCTGTAAATTGTCTAATAGGCACAATTCTTTTCTTGATTTTGTTTCGGTATCCAGAAGATACAAAACTTTTCGATATTTTCCCATGACACCGTCATCGTATGCTTTTGCAAAAGTTGTAGCGGCTTTAGTGCGTTTCTCAGGGGATTGTGCAATTTGCATCAGTTCTTCCATTGTTTTCGGAAGCTCTTGCGGAATTTCAGCAACAATGTACGCCAGTTGACTAGAAGACTCAGGCGAAAATGCCATATCAAGAAT
>JAIRYX010000132.1 GCA_031267635.1 Planctomycetaceae bacterium | reverse complement strand
CGTTAGTTGTTCTTGCGGCGACGTGTTCTTCGTTGGACGAATTTGCCGAAGCGGTGAAATAACGTGACTGATGGCTCTTTTACACAATAAGAAGGTATCAATATGTCAGGATCGTTTATTAACTGCACTTTCTCAAAAACAGACTAAAGGGAACCTCTAAAAACCTCCCCTCCAAGTATTCGTAAGCCCTTATTTTTCAACGGTCACAGTTGTTGAAAATAAGATTTTTAGAAGTTTCCAAAACTAAAACACGCCTCCACTAATAAACGAAAGAAAAAAATATATATATTCCACGGTAAGAAAGTGCCATTTTATTCGTTGCTGAACTCCTAATTATTCATGGGATTTATAGGCGAAATAAAAGTGCATTTTCTCGCCGTGAGAAGATAAATACACCTTGAAAGCACTGGCTTATCATGCCTAACTTCAGGAATATTCAAAATAATTTTAGTATAAAAACTGTGTATAAGTAATTTTTCAAAAGTATCGTACAATTACGACACTTTTGAAAGTCGGGGCGAAAGGATTTGAACCTTCGGCCTCTACGTCCCGAACGTAGCGCTCTAGCCAGGCTGAGCTACGCCCCGATTTATGATTGCCACACGATGCTTTTCACAAGTAAATAAACAATTTCAACTTAACCAGCGAAAAGATTATATTATTCTATAAATTCTTTTTTTTTTGTCAATAAGGGGAAAATTTTTTATTTTTGAGTTGTATAAAAATCAATACTGCCGCGTTTGCAACATTTGAATACTTCCGTAAGCCAAAAAACCGAATAAAATTGCCAAAAATGTATCTCCGCTTTTCAAAGCGAGAAGAGCCAGCGCAATCGCAACGACAACAGAAATCACGAGCGACACGCGAATCCCATGTCGCGGACTTATCAGATGGCAAATTTCGCGGCTGATTTGTCCGCCATCCAACGGATAAACCGGCATCAGGTTGAGAATCCCCCAAATAATTCCGATAATAATGAAATTTCCTAACAGAATTAAAAGATACTCGTTTGTCGAAACTTTGTCAGAAAATACAGCATAAATCACCCAGAAAACAAAAGAAAACAGAAAACCGGCAGCCGGTCCCGCAAACGAAATTAAAATTTGTCCCCACGATTTCGGCGTGCGGTAATAATATGGTCGATCATGAAACGTTAAACCACCGAAACCGTGCAAAATCACGTATGGTTGCGCTCCGAAAATGTAACGGATTACCATCGCGTGTCCCATTTCATGTACGAGAATCGATAAAAAAATGGCGAACATTCGGATTACGATGAACATCGGCAGATTATGGTTGCCGCCAGAACTGAAGAGAAACGCAATCAGCCAAAAAAACGGCGTGACCGATATCGGAATTTTGAAAAGAACAAAACGAAGATCAAAAGGTGTTTGTAACGGAACGCCGAACATGAATTTTTTCAGTGAGATTGAGTGAAAATTTGGAAAAGTGTCAATTTGTGTTATTATAAAGAAATTCGTTCAAAATACCAGACCACTCGAAATTTAGTTATTCCAATCGACAAGATATACTTCTATTTGGTCGATAAAACTCCATGAATTAATACTGCTTGTACAGGTATTTTTGCGTACTTTCCACTCTACTACTACAAAGTCACGCAATTACCCTTTCTTAAAATGAGAACAACGATTAAACTGCGTCCTGCTTTTTGGGTATTTTTTCAGCAAGTGAGGTCATGATGGCAAGGAAGCAAGCGGCGACAATTGAATTGTCTGAGTAAGAGCGGGAACTTTGGGAAAACATAGTTCGGTCATAGACACTGAGGTCATGCCTCCACGACTGGGCCGGATCGTGCTTGCGGTATTGGAAGGTTTGAATAGTTGAATAATCGTCAGATCGTTCGCAATTTCGGGGACGAAGTCAATCGCGTCGGGATATGGCGGAACCATTGGCATCAATAGCACAAAACTTGGAAACAACAAGACGTCGCCTTGCGTCCGAAGCTGTCAGTGCCATTGATTTGCGAATAGAAAACTATGGCGTCAGTTACCCAAGGCGGGTTTATTTTGGTTTGGGTGACTGAATAGTTGCAAAGATTTTGAATATTTTTCAAAAAAATTTCCTCCAATTCCTATTGACGAATTTCGTTTATCTGTACATAATAACATCATAGAATCATTTATGGAATGGCAAAATCACTGTGATTTTTGTCATTCATTTCAAAAAAACTAAACTGAAGGAGTTTCAGCGATGAAAAAATTAAACAAAGCGTTTGATTTTCTTGGATTGTATCAAAATATGTCGGGGGGGGGGGGTACGTAAAATGGCTAGTAAACCATATTGTACGTGCGATTTCCCTCTTTTTTGCCCGTGTTATTGCGAGCATTTCTGCCCGATTTGGAAAACTGTCTTTTGTTCGCAGCGGCTTTACGCTGGTCGAACTTTTGGTCGTGATTGCGATCATTGGTATTTTGATCGCGTTACTTTTGCCCGCCGTTCAAGCGGCGCGTGAGGCGGCGCGGCGGATGCAGTGTACGAACAATCTCAAACAAATCGGTTTGGGAGTTCACAATTTTGTCAGCACTAACAGCGAAGGTCTGCCGCCGCTCGACTTGAAAATGAAGCGTCCAACCATCGTGCTGATATTGACCCCGTATCTCGAACAGCAAGGTATCTGGGATTCCATTACGTCTTGGAATCCAAATATTGCCAGTGAACCAACAAACAAGGGGTTGAATACGAATTTAGATAAACCTGGTACGGATAACACCGTCTTTTGGCTTCACCCGAATATGACCACAGAGATCCGTAAATCGTTCTGTTCCATCCCATATATGAAATGTCCGACCCGTCGATCCGGCGCTGTCGGGCATAATATCAATGGAACAGCAACCTTTTTTTCAAAAGATACTAAATCAACCATATTTGTTGGTCAAACCTATAAAAATGTCGGTAGTTCCGGCGGTCCGCTGGGGGATTATGCACCGATAATTTACACGACTCACGCAACCCCACACTGTACCAACTTTGAGCGGGTCGCGAACGTTAATTCATTAGCTGTACCGATTCATGAGAATCGTAGTCCGTTTCGCCGGGCAATGATTACCAATGACGACGCGAGTACTTGGATATGTCGGGATAAAATGAGTTGGTGGTCAAGCGGAACATCAAACCAGCTTATTTTTGGTGAAAAAAGTATTCCGCTTGGCGGTCTTGCAACGGATGAATTGGCATGGCGGCACGACCAGAATATTATTTGTGCTACCGAAGACGATGGAAGGAACTGGACTATCGGACGTGGTCTTGGTGAATCGTATCTCATCCGCTCTCCAACAGAATCCATTGCCGACCATCATCAGTATTTTGGTTCTTGGCATAGCGGCGTTTGTAATTTCTTACTCGGCGATGGTTCAGTACGAGGCGTTAGCGTCACCGTGCCGGGAAAAATCCTCGCAGAGCTTGCTCGCGCAGACGGCAATGCTACCAACTCATTACCATAAATTTTTATCCAAAATTTGACACAGACAATGCAAACGACGGATTTATCCGCCGTTTGCGGGTTTTGTGTTCAATGCAACACATTCATAGAACAATGAAGATCAAATCATTATTATTTATTTTTTTGACGCTACTCCTTTGTGCCGGATGCAGTAATAATGTCCCGATTAGCGGGCAGGTTACGTATTCTGATGACGGCAACCCGTTGACAACGGGGACGGTTTGTTTTCAAACAGAGTCTTTTGTTGCACGAGGAAACTTGCAATCCGACGGCACTTATCACATGAGTTCGGTTACTGAAAAAGACGGACTTCCATCCGGCTTGTACCAGATTAGTGTTATCAATGCCGTTGAAGGACTGGGCGAAGATGACGGCATACGAATACCGCTTATTGACCCGAAATATAACGACAGCGCTACTTCCGGCATCACATTTGAGGTCACTCGTTCAAATAAGCGGTTCAATTTTACTGTTGACCGGTACAAACCTGTGAAAAGGTAGCGGCAATTTGACTACTACCAAGTCACGCAATTGCTCTTTGTTATACCTTACGCAAGCAATATTTTATAGTTTTTAAAGTTTTTGAATTCCGGATTCATGAGTGTTGCTACTTCTTCTTTATATTGTTGATCAATTTGTTCCAGGCAATCGTTGATTCCTCCTTTGAACTGTTCGAAGGTTTCATAATAAACGTTATACAAGCATTTCTTTTTCACGAATTTCCAAA
>JAIRYX010000100.1 GCA_031267635.1 Planctomycetaceae bacterium | reverse complement strand
TGAGTATCATTAGCGGCTAAACCCTTTTATTATGTTATAAATTCTCAAACCACCCTCAACTGCTCTTCCTACATCGTCAACATCAACTCTTCGACCGCGCCGTTGTCTTTGTGGTTGATTATGTTGCTGTGGTTCTGGCTGGTCATTATACGTTGACGTTCCAGACTCGTCGGATGACAAACTGAACGACAAATCAAAAGATTGAGCATTGAGATTGTATAACCGCGTAACATCTTCTTCACTTGTTACAATCAATTGACCGTTAGGCGAAAAGACCGGTTCTTTCCCTTGAAATTTATACAATATTTTGCCCGTTTCGGTATCCCATAAATATGAAGTTTCATCATCGTATTTGTACTCTTCGGTTGTTATTGTTTTTCCATCTGGCGAGAATCGCGGCGTTACACCTCTGAACGTGTGCAAAATTTTACCGGTTGTGTTACTGTATAGCTGCGAAGTATTTTTTGGGGGATCTCCTGTTGCAAATAACTTATCGTCATTGGAAAAAAACTTCGTCGGCGAATTGCCAATAGAACTGTCACTTCTAGTTTTTTTTGCTTTTAGTGCAAGTTCGATTTCATCTGTTTTGAGTTTTCTTTCACGCCTTCCATTTGGAAAACTCAAAAGATAACCATCGACCATTATTGACTTGCCGTTATTAAAAAAGGCAAACTGCGTACCGTCAACTTCCAATTCATTCACTTCTCGTCCTGTTTTTGCGTCCCAAACTTTCAACCAGATAAGACTTTCGGCAACTGCATCTCTTGGAATTTTTCCTTGTGCTTTCATTCGTCTCTGACGATTACGATATTTTTGCGTTTCCCAATCCTGAAATCCCGTTACAACGTATTTCCCGTCAGGCGAAAATTCCAGTTGTTCGCCTTTAAGTATAAATTTTCTTTTTCCTGTTGTTACGTCCCAAACAGTTGTGGTTGTTTTTGCACCGCCGTCGCCATTCATATTTACGGTTGCAATCAATGTGTTATCTGGAGAAAAAGCAGGGTAACTTCCCGCAAATTCAATAAAAGTAAGCTCAGCCGGCGGGTCTGATTCGTTTGTAGGTTTCATTAAATCAGCCTTTTCTTGATTGGTAACGTCTTTATCGGTGGAATTTGGCGATGGCGGAATATTTGCACCCAATTCATTTTTATTTTCTTTTTGCCTTAGGATTGCTAAAATCTCTTCTGCTTTTTTATTTCCATTATCAGCCGCTTTGCGGAACCATTTTTCAGCTTCAGTTTCATTTTTTTCGACACCTGTACCCATAAGATAACAGGTTCCGAGTGCAAATTGTGCAAGATCATCATTTTGATCAGCCGCCTTACGAAACCATTTTACAGCCTCAATATTAGCTTCTGCCGCTGCATCTTTGCCAAAAAGTAATACACCTAACGTTCGCTGTGCGATGGTCAATCCATTTTCTGCAGCTTTGCGAAGCCATTTGATTGCTTCCGATTTGTTTTCGGGAATACCTTCCCCTTTGATGTATAAAATGGCGAGATTATATTGCGCAGAGACATCGCCTTTTTCGGCAGCTTGGCGGAACCATTCTACTGCTTCAACTATATTTTTGTCTGATCCAATTCCTTGATAGTAACAATTTCCAAGATTACAACAAGCCGGAGCAAACCCTTGCTCAGCTGCTTTACGATACCATTTAATTGCTTCCGTTGGATTTTCCGAAACACCATAACCGTACTGGTTACAAATTCCTCGACAAAATTGAGCTGCGCTGGAACCTGTATCCGCATTTTTTTCTGCCTTTTGCCAAAGTTCCTTTGCCCGAGATTTGTCAATATAACAACCCTTTAGCCCGTTATCATAACACAACGCAAGCCAACAAATCGCATCAGGATTATTTTTGTCCGATTCGGATTTGAGAAGCTCAAGAGGAGTGTCCTGGTTGATAGCGGTATTATTCGCGCCGCTATTTACATTTTTGTCATCAATTTTGATTTCGTTTTTTGTTTCTTTTTCCGGTTTGGACGACGCATCTATGATGACGAATGGGGAATCGTCATTTTTCTCTGTTTGTAATTTGACAAATTTTTGATCGTCCCCGCAAAGCTGAACAAGTTCGATATCTGCCGTCTTACCATTAGGCAAATCAATATTGACCATTCCGTTTTCAAATTTCACGAAATCGCCCTCAATTTTATGCCCGCTTTTTGCCGTCCAAGTACGCGCGTGAACGAACGATACAAAGGTTATTGAAACAGCAAGTGTTAAAAAAATAATGTGTGTTTTGATTTTCATTTTGTAAGGTGTGTTTGTTTGAAGTTTTTGTTAAGGGGGTTAATGGATAGTATGGACAAAAATAATTTTGCGTATTCAATGGTTATACTCAAGCTGTTTTAAAATTCCCGAAGCTGAACACGCAAGCGCAACAACGTGAAGCGGTTGCTCAAGGGCGAAGCCTACCGCCCATACCGGCTTCGGTATAATAACCAATCGGGTGAAGTGTTAATTTTAATCTAAGTCTGAAAATTTAACGTCGTATTTTTCACAAATCTTTCGCATTTTCTGTACGTTCTCTTCAACATTACGCGAGTTCTGCCCTAACGTTTGTAAGGCTTGTGTGCTACTCATATTAGTCAAATTTGGTGTTTCAAGAATTCTGAACCTGACACTTTCCGCATATTTCATGAAAGCGTCTCGAAAATCTTTAGGGCAGTCGTCAAGTCTAATTTTACCTATCTCATCAAAAACAGGTTTAACCGAATCTATGTTACCTCTATTCTGTAAAAAAGACACTGTCGCTTTTTTTCGGAGTTGTTTATATTGATCCAAAACCTTTTCTATCTCCACACCGCGAGGTACCGTAAAAGAAAATTCCTGATCAATGTCAACATATATCCAATATTCTGCAGCCAGACCATTTCTGGCTAAATTGTAATAACCTAATGCCTTTGTGATATGTCTTGAGAAGTCATAGAAATCTTTTTGGTGATATGTAATATTACCTTTGTATTTTTTTCCCACTAAAACGCCTTGAGAATTTTTTATATCTTCGGTTGTTTTAACACTAAATGTAGCATTAGGTTCATCTTTTGTTCCATTTTCAGTTTCATTGTTCCCATGCATACCTCTAAAGATGTAAAATAAAACTAAAACATCTTTTTCTGCAAATGCCCAACGCCAACGTCTTGTTCCAAATGTTTCAGGAATTTTTATATTGTTTTTGAAATTATCTTCATAACTTTTTTGTATTAAATCTTTCGTATACTCACCTGCTCTTTTATATGTATTTGAACCATAAATTAAATTAATTACTTGGCTATTGATTCCTTCTGTAACATTAGAACCATTATTACGAATATAAACTGTTCTCGCCCTTGATGCTGGACAACCTTTACATGTACTAAAAAGACCACAAGTACAACCGTCTTTACCTACTTTTCCAATGTATCGTTTAAGAAACCAATAAGCGATATCAGCTTCGGATACTTTACCTATCTCTGCCATAAAATGCGCACCACCAGATTGCAAGAGTCCCCATTCCTCAATCTCCTGTGCAGCAAGTGCCGCATCACTTGGAATGTTAACCGCGGTGTCCACTATTGTGTCCCATACACCGGAACCTGATTGATCAGGCGTACCGTATGACAACAACCTGCCGGTGTTTATTTCTTGAGCATAGAGTGCCATGTTAAGCAAAATGCAGAGTGCGAATATCTCCGAAAGCATTATTGATTTTGTGATAATAATAGTAGTCAATTTCATAAATAATATTATTTGGTTGTGATTTGATTGAAGGTCGTATTAAAAATGCTGGCAGTGCAATTTATGTCTAAAATAAGTTTGGCGTGTTGCTTAATGATCTGTCAAATCATCATAATCCCAATTGTGCTTTCTTCTTGTCGTTCATAATTTTGATAGCTCCTTGATGTCCTTGTTCGGCAGCTTTGTTGATCCATTTGATGGCTTCTGGTTCGTCTCTAGTAACACCTTTACCTGCTCCATAACAAAGACCAAGCGTATATTGTGATTCGGCATCACCCTGTTCAGCTGATTTACGTAACCATTTTATTGCTTCGTCGTATTTATCTCTATGAAATAAAGCCAAACCGAGCGAACTTTGTGCTAAAACATGTCCCTGTTCAGCCGCTTTTTTTAGCCATTTGATTCCCTCTTCAAAGTTTTCTTCAATATATTGTCCTACGATATAGTTTACACCGAGAATATGTTGTGCGTCAAGATTTCCTTGTTCGGCGGATTTTAATAATAATTTCATTCCCTTCTCTTCATTATTTTTCGTAACGTCCCTTCTTTGCAAATAATATTTAGCGAGTAATAGTTGTGCAACGGAATCATTTTGGTTGGCGGCTTTTTGTAACCATTTAACCGCTTCGGCAGTGTCCTTCGTGGAAAAAGTACCGTCAAGGAGACCTGTTCCAAGTAATAATTGTGCTTGTGACAGTCCGTTTTCTGCAGCTTTACGTAACCATTTGGCAGCTTCTACTTGATCTTTTGAAACGATAGTACCATTGAAATAAAAAGTTGCAAGTACAAACTGTGCTTCAGGTGATCCGCTCTCAGCGGCTTTAAGTAACAATTTGATGCCTTCTGTTTGATCTTGTGTAACACCTAAACCATACAAATAGCAACCAGCAAGTCCTAACAGACTTTTTGCGTTGCCGTTTTCTGTGGCTTTACGAAACCATTTGAAGGTATTGTCAAAATCTTTTTTATGTGAGTAATACAATCCAAGAGCAGCTTGCGCATCGGTATCACCGTTTTCCGCTTTTTCTTTCATTTGTAGAAAATCTTCTTCACTTACACCGGCATCAGAAACCGTTTTCTTATTGTCTTTTGACTCGATTTTTTCGGAAGTTGGTTTTTCAATCTCTTTTTCCTTTTCCTTTTTATTTTCTTTCTGTTTTTCTGTATTTTTTGGGAAATTTTTAACGTTATATTTTTTCAAATCCACGTCTTCCGTTGCTACTTTCATTGTGAGTATACATTTTTGGACAACTTTACTGCGTTCGCCATATATTTGTTGCATTTGGACTTGCGCGGTTTCGGAGAATGATGTATTCCCACTTAACGTTCCCGCAATCATATCAATATTGTTTTTAATATTTTCAGGCGGTGCCAAGCAGGACTTGAGTAATTCAAAACAAGACTCGAGTGGATTATTATCGGAACAATTTGCCACGAGATAACGGATAACTTCTTCTGCTTCGATTCCTTTTTGTTGTAATACAGCATGGACTAGGGGAATGTAATTATCCGAATCCTTCGCGGCGGGATTGGCTCCGAGTTCAAGCAGTGTTTTTACAAATTCAGTGTCTTTGGCGTATGCGGCAATGTGTAATAATGTTGCACTGAGTTTGTTATCAAGATAAAACGTTTTCTTCACCACTTCTGGATTCTCGGCAACAATTTCACGGAATTTACCGTCTTTATTTGCTTGCAACACTTCTTTAAGCGAAGGCGTTGCCGATTCGCATAAGCGGCATTCCACATAAAAAAACAATGAAACAATACAAAACAATAACGCTTCCGCAAAATAACGTTTTTGAGTTTTCATAATTTAAAATTGGTTAGGAGGTTAATAGTGAACAAGGTAAAGGTACGGTTAATAATGTTGTCGTCCATGCAGTCAGCGGCTTTTTTCCAAATTGAAAGTTTATTGTTCTTTTTTTCTCAATATAACCTTCGCGGTTTCCGTTGTTCTTAACGTAGTGACGAGTCACACAAGGAACGCGAAGCGATTGGGGCAACCGTTTCTGGGAACGCTTCTGGTCCATCTCAAAAACTTGCATACAACAAGGAACAAACATCATGCAATTCTTAAAAAATTGCATCGGAAATCCCCTTGCGCTACACAATATAATAAAATCAGAGTAAAATCACCGTGAACGGTTACAATTTCGCGGTCTTTTTGTGTATTTCGTGTTGAAACACAAGTTACCATAATTGAGTAACGGAATATATTTATTCTTCTTTTTTCAAAATGTAATCTTTTAAGTCTTCGGGTGTTTTTCCATTTATACATCTTTTATAAAAATCGCTAGCGGGGTCTAATATTGACCGTCGTGATTTTCTGATTTGTTGTTCTTGGTTATAAGTATCAACTCCTAACAATGTCAGATTGCGGAATTGTTTTTCTAAGTGAGGCGGGAAATCAAAAACATCGTCGAACGTAAATGGCTCTGAACCATTGGCGAACAGATATAGGATTGCTTCGTTATTTTTGTTTATTGATGCTATAGTTAACGGCGTAAAATAATCTTTATCTCTGGCATTGATATTAATATCTTTGGTAATGAAATATTTTAATATTTCGATATTGGGACCTGTTGCTGCAATGTGTAATAAATTTTGGTTATTTTTGTTAGGGAGTGTTGACACTTCCCTTGACATTTTTTATTATAAACGTTATAGTTTGCCATGCAATGGACACACGAACACTACGAACAGATTAAACACTTGCTTCCGAAGCAACGGGGCAA
>JAIRYX010000077.1 GCA_031267635.1 Planctomycetaceae bacterium | reverse complement strand
TGCGTCGTGCTATCGCGGCTTATATTTACTGGCGGAAAATCACGAATGGGACTGGGCGGCAAAAATGAAACCGGAAGAGATCGGCACCTTCCTCTTCGAACTCGCAAAATCGGTCAAATATGAAAATTTCACCAAACGACCGCCTTCAAAAAAAATACCAATAAGAAAAAACCACGTCTCAACAAAAAAATTGCTAAACCAAGGAAATTAAAGCTGTTAGGATTAAGTGGAAACTGCTACCCCCGGGGGCAAGAGACGTCCACATAGAGTAGGCGCGCGTACTGGTTTAGGTTTAATTCTGTTTCGGGATTTTTCCTTTTGTGTCTCGGTACCCTCATACCTTTCCGCTACGCCTCCTCACCCCCTCTTCCCACCGGACATGTAGATTTCCCCCATCCGGCGGTCATTGATGTACTCACCGCAAGTTTTCACGTGAAGCCAGTCGTACTACGCCTAATTCTTTGTAACGGAATTTCCTTTTCAATCAAACAAGAGTTTCCACTGTAAGTTATTGATACTTTAGTATTTACGTCAATTTTTGTTTTTGATTTATTGGCTACATTTTTTAGTTTTGTTTTGGTGTTTTGTTTTGATTTTTGCAGGGAGGATTTCAGGGATTGGGATGTTGGCAAGTGTCAGGAGTTGTTCGATTTCTTTGCGAGGTTTGGGAACATAAAGAGCAGATCGACAAGCGCGACGCCGCCTTGTTCATACAAACGAAAATACTTTCGAACTGACGCTTCGGAAAGTCGAACGAGCTTTGCGATTTTCGGAAAACGTTCATCGTTGGCATGAAGCCATAAGACTTCAAAGCGTTCCAGAATACGAGGATTCGGATGATGAAATCGCAAATGATGAAACGTTTGTTTTTCTTGTTCTGTATAAGCTCGACGAAGCATGAGAACCTCCTTGATAAAAATGGAATGTCCTAAACACAACGTCAATATTATAACCAATCGACATGATTTGAAAAGTGACGGTTAGTAGCCACGGATGGTATAGTTAAAACAAACTTCTTGACGATACCCCGATTCGGGATAGGTTAAGACGAACAGTTCCTCCTCATTTTCACCAACAACAATCTTTTCGAGTTCGGCACTACAGTTGGTCGGAGGAGTATAAGAGTTGTCCGTCGTTGCGGTAAAAACTCGTTTTTGCGCACCTGTCGTGTGCAATTCGATGTTATCGTCGTTTTTTTGGAGCGTCATGTTCCAGACGCTGGTCTGCCAACGATAACCGAGTGGAGCGAATATCTCGTATCCCGTTTGCCCGACGGCGGCGCCGCTTTCATAAGTGCGCTGATTAGACCATGTGGACAACGGAGTCACGATCTCCAGATCGTTTGCCTTGACCACCACTTGGCCTTCACGATTCAGCGTTGCCGGATCATCCGATGCAGACAACTGTACCATGAACAGGGACAATGAAAGAACCATTAGCGCTTGAAAACGAATCGCAACGTATTGTGTGAACAGGACTGTGTTTTTCATGAAAATATCCTCAAAGACGGTTTGGTTGGTAAAAAGACAAGAATACGATGGTTTATCATTTTTTCGATGACTTGACGTCAGACGCTCTGCGTTTCAATTCCCCGGCGGCTTTCGTATCACCGGAATTCATCATCTGATCGCCCCGACGGTTCAATTCCGTTGATAAACGTCTCATCAAATGATCATGACTCTGCTGTTGCCGCTCCTGATACAGAGGTTTTAATTTCTGACCGACAGCCAACTGTCCATCGCCTCCTGCCGTTCCGGTTCGTTAAACTGATTTTTCAAGCTGTCGATGAGACTTTGTGCCTCGTCATTCCGTTCAATGGTAATCAGTCGAGCCGCAAGTTCCTGCAAAGCCCAAAATCGATAATCGGCACTTTCCGCCGACGCGAATGCCTCGCGGAGTTCGTTAAAACTTATTTTTCGGAAATTACAGGGATGTACGGACTATTATTATTTGATATAAGTAATGAGATAGATTCACCTGAAAAAAATTTTAATGATCCATGATCTGGAAAAATAAAAAAAATTTTTTCGCCATTTTCATTCACTTTATAGTACACCATAATAAATAAAGGTATATCAGGTGTTGATATTATATTTATTGGAATACTATTATCGTTAAAAAGCAAGAACGAAGAATGTTCGTATTTACGTATCTCCTGTTTATTTTGAGATGTAAAAAAAATAATTTTCGTTATTGTAAGGTAGTCTTGGTCTTTAGAAAGACCAAGTATTGGACCAATTGATTCAAACCAAGTATTATTTTCACCATCAAAAAAATAATCACGGATTATATTTTTTTCCTTTTCTCCTAAATCACACTTTGAAATGAAACAGTCTATTTCTTCATTAATCATCCTTACAAGAGTATCTCCAAATGTTTCACGATTAGTTTTCTTTACATCCATGCCAATATATGGTTTATCTGTAATATCAGATTTCACGTTTGACGTCAATAAAAATATTTTAAAAATCCCGATTGATTGATAAGTTAAAAAAACAATCAAAAACAAACACAATACCAAAACTGTAAATTTATTTTTTTTCATAATTTAAAAAACTTCATTAAAGTATTTAAGTGAGGGAGTTTTATGTAAAGGGAACTTCTAAAAACCCCCACTTTCAGCAAATTCTACCATTGAAAAATAAGGACTTGCTGATGTTGGGAAGAGGTTTTTAGAAGTTCCCTTTAAAATTCGGCTTTCATCAAAAAAAAGAGACATGAGACAAAAGGGACATTGGAGACGTGAGGAGCGATCAACATTGTTTAAAAAGTCACAATTTCAAGTGGGAGGAACATAAAAAGATAACAATCAGGCAAGACCAATTTTTTGCCAGTATATTCAAGCAAACTAGAGCCGTTTTTAAAAAATAAAAAACGGCTCTAGGGAAAGTACGCAAAAAATAGATGTGCAAACAGTATTAGTGTGAGGAGTATAACATTATTGTGCCACGCCGTAAGGCAGTGCATTAAATAACTCCGGCGAAGGGCATTGATAGGCAGGATCGGCGTCTGTGAAGAACGGATCAAACGGTCCGGGACGTTGCACAATCGGCGCTGTTTTAATTCGCGGACGTTGCGAAATCCAATCAACTCCCTGAAATACCGGATCGTCAATTTGCCGTAACTCGTCTTCGCCAATATAGGGTCCCATTGCGTCCACCCACAAGATGACCCGCAGTAAATCATCGCCCGTTACCTTGACGTCGTGATGTTCGCCACTCGCCATTCGGTGGATCAAACGGCTCTTATAAGACAACTTTTTCATCGGCGGGTATGTTGCGTATCCAGCGGGATCGGTCGTATTGTATCCTTCAACAAGAATCGTGTCCGCCCAACCGAAACCGTTGTCGGCGTTTTGATCGCCGTGATACGCTCCGCCCCAGGACGGCGCTCCAAGTAATGTCCAATATGGTTCTTTGAAACCATGCGGTCCCGGACGCAACGCCATATTGAATTTTTTGTACGCTTTATTTTCGGGGTCTTCGTGGCATTTGCCGCAATACTTGTCCAATGTCGGCTGAACATAACGTTCATATCCAACCGTAATATCTTTCCAAGGTACGGGCTTGATGCTCGATGGCGGTCGTTTCATTGCCGCTCCCGTTCCTGTTTGCACAACCGAACGGTTATGCGATTCGTGACAACCGAGACAACCGCGTATTTCGCCCGGCATAACGCCGGTAAAACTCTTCATCGTTTGCAATGCCCGCTGATTTTCGTCCAATAGTTGAAAATGCAGCGCGATACCAGACGGGGCATTGAAATTCACCGAACCATCTTCCTCAATCGGAACAGTACCGATGATTTTTTTGATCCCTTCGCTTTGCACTGCGGAAACAACCGGTCCCGTACTGATGTAAGGGCGTTTGTACCAATACGTATAAGTTTTGTGTTCAATAGACCAAATCCGCAGGTATTTTGCTTTATCTTTCAATTCCGGCGGAGCGTTTTCATAAACGTTGTTACTGTACAAAATGCCGGTTGCCGGTTCGTCGCGTGTTTCCCATGTGGGCCAATCTACACGGTCGCTTTGTACTGGCGGAACGGGGCGAGACCGCAACGGTTGAGCGTCCCAAATGTTATGCGCTCCCTCATTGATAATTTCGCGATTGCCGTTGACGTCCATCAATAGGAGGACGAATTTTCCATGCCGATTTGCCGAAACAAGGAACTCATTTTCGCTCAACGGATACGGCGAATAATACGCGCCGTAATGACTTCGGTGATAATCTTCTGTTTCTTTGGGATCGACGGGACCGTTACCGCTTTCAGGCCAACCAACTTCCTGCGTGACTTTTGCCAAGCCGTCAGGGAAATTCAAGCCCTTTGCAGGATCGATAATTCCAATACTGCCCGCAAACCATTCGTGATGCGCGCTGCCGGTAAACATCACTCGTTGACTACCGGGAATTTGACGGGCGTCTTTGAGTAAGTCAGGCCACACGGATTGATTGCCCCAAAATGATTGCACAAGTGTTCCATCCTGATTCATTGTCCACAACGATTGACAACGCCAGAGCGGTTTATCGGTATATTCCCAACGAGTGTAAATAATACGTCCGTCCGCCATCATTGACGGAGTATATTCCGGCTCACCGTTGCGGGAAACGATGTAAAGATTTTTATCACCCGGTTTAGCGTCAAGCGACATCCGCGCCAATACGGGAGCATTGGTCGGCGGCATACAACGAACGTACAAATATCCTCGTGTGGTGGTGAACATAATATTCTTACCATCCGGCATGTAAATGGGATCAAGGTCGTCGAACATACCGCTTGTCAGTTGCCGGAAACCAGTACCGTCTGTATTGATTTCGTAAATGTGAAATGTCTTTTCGTTGTGCGGTTTGAAACTGACAAGAATTTTTTTACCGTCAAAAGAAACGTCCGCCCGCCAAAAAGTCCCGTGTAATGGTTCTTGCGGCAGAAGTTTTCGCATTTTGCCAGCTGGGTTCAATCCTTTTTGGACAATAAGCCGACCGCCCGGAACCGCTTGATAACCGAGTAAATGTCGGGTTTCATGATGCGATTCGCTACCTTCGGGATAGGGACCGTCATTATAAATGATCGTGTCGAAATTAACGACGGGATTGTTGAACATGATATCCCGCTTGATTGTCCGCACCGCAAAATAAAGTTCTTTTTCATCTGTATCGTTATTATTTTGTCGAGCTTCCGCTTGTTTTTCAAGTTCGGCAAGTTTGTTCAATTCTTCCGCAAAACCTTGTGTATTGATACGGTCAGCTAATTTGCGAGCGTACTCAATCTCATTCAAAACATGCGTGATTGTCGGTTTTCCGCCGCATTGGAAAAGCCAGTCGTTTTCGATTACTTTGCGAGCTTCGTCTTGGTCGCGGTCTTTGGTTTCGGGTGTTGTTGGTACGTGGTAAGTTGCCACCGCTTCATGTTGACGCGGACGTTCCTGAATCATTCCTTCCATTTTAATTTGTAACGATTGCAGTTCTTTGAGCGTCATTTTTTCGTAATCGTTTGCCAATTTTTCTTTTTCGTCGGCAATTGCTTTCCATTTGATTTTTTCTTCCTCCGAGAGAACATCCCATTGCGTTTTGGTCAAAGGAAGATATTCAAATGCGCGTTGTTCGAGGACTTTGAGACGGGCAATAAATTCCTCACGCGATGTAATAGCGTTATCAAATGGGCCTTCTTGATTTTCGAGAATGTAGTTGTTGACGTCTTCGGGGAAATCTTGTTGCAGCAAACGGTGTAATTCAACCAACACGGCTTCGTTTTGTTTGCCTTTTTCGATGAAATTGAACAACGTTTCCTGCACATCTTTACCTTTTTGGTAAAGTTGTTTTGCGATATTTATTGTTTCCGAATCAAAAGAGACGTTATCGCCGCAGAGTTTTTTAATTTCTTCAGCAGTCAATGCTTTGGAGTAAAGAGTGCATTCATTGATTTTTCCGCTAAAACCTTCCCCTCCGTAGTTTCCAACATGGATTTCGCCGCCTTTTTTTGCTACGTAACCGAAATCGCCTTCTTTGCGGTACGCTCCGATTTCGCGACCGTCCAGATAAGTACGAATCCATTTACCGTCAAAAGTTCCGGCGACGAAATGTTTCTTGCCGTCAAGAATTTCTTTTGGATTGATAATAGAGTCGCATTCATAGTAATAGTTTCCGCTACGAACGCCGAAGGTAAGAAACCTTGTCCAATTTTTCTTTACTCCCGGTACTCCGTAAGGATTTTGAAAGCCGAGCAAAAAGCGAAAATTACCGTCTTCTTTGCGAATGACGTATTTGATACCGTTAAGATCTTTCGGTTCAATCCAAGCGGTGATCGTGATTTCCTTCATGCCTTCAGGCAACACATCAGGCGAAACGGTTTGTTTACCGTCTGCATCTGTAAGTTTAGCGTTTGGATCGAGTTTCCATTGCTTAATAAAACCGTCTTCGGCAATCAACGAGTTGATTGTACCAACAAACAAAAGTGTTACCGAAAACAGTAAATTGTAAACGAGTGTTGATTTCATTGTTTTCATTATGATTCTCTCCGTGTTCGAGATTTAATATTTAGATACATCTAAAAATTCCAAATTTCACCGCAAAATATTTGTAGATTTTTATTTTGTAATGGCAAAAATTTACAAAGCGGAATTTTTAGAGATATTTGTTTTATAATATCAATAACTGATGTTACGCAATGAGCGATTAACATTCAGAAAACGTACTATTCAGTCGTTCAAACCAAATAAATCCGTACATGACAACGGAATAGTTACCGTCAATTTTACCGGAACATATTATTATTGCCACCCTTATTTATCAACTTTTCCCTTAGTAGCCCGAATTGCGCTAAGCATGCGCCCTTATTCTCTATATTTTTCGTTCCATTTGTTTTGATAACAATCCATGATCTAAAACATAAGGGCACGTTTGAGGGGGCTATGTCAGCTACTAAGGGAAACTTGCTAAATAAGGGCTACAATAGTCACATCTTTCGGATAACTATTCAGACGCCCAGTGCGAATTTATTGGGTTGGAGCGACTGAATAGTACGATAGCTCATGCGTAACATGAGTCAATCAGTTGTTATTTCTCTCACTCTTTCAGAGTAAATTCCTACAATATCACTGAATCTCCAAATGTCAGTTGATTGTTCTGCAGTAACGTATTCTATTTGTATAGTAACTGCTTTTTTCAAAAGTTTTACACAGAAATTCTCATTTTAGTGTTTTTTCATATTTTTGTAAAATTTGAACATTTTTTAACGATGTACAATAATTGTATTTTATTCGGATATGCCAAAAAGTCTTGAAAATAAAGGATATTTTTTATCGGATTTTTTTGAAAAGTGCAATTTTAAACACATTATACACTATTTTAACTGAAGATGTGTTATTTGCCAATAAAGTGAAACCAGACACTGACGAGTCCAAATTTTTACAGATTGGCGACGATTGTTAAGAGGCAAACAAATATTTGGGGGCATGATGCTGGATTGCAGAAAAAATGTATTCTAATATTTCCGTAATCTCTGGAAATAAACAGGACTTTATGCAACATCGGAAACGCAGTCTCTGATTGATGCATGGAACGCTGGATAAAAACGCTGGTAAATCGTGCCGGAAATGGCTTGCGGGAAATTATACCGTTAAACAAAACCGCCATAATTACGATACATTACAATTGGCGGCACACAATTGGCCAAGGCGAAACGCGAACCCGCACGCCATTTCTATAATTTAGCCCATTTAAAAAAAGAAACAAGAGGGAACTTCTAAAAACATCCCCCAGATGTTAGTCAGTCCTTATTTTTTAATGAGAAAATTTGTTGAAAGTAGGGTTTTTAGAAGTTCCCAAGAGTATTTGCGTATGTATGCGAATAATGAATTTGACTCGTTAATTTCTTTATTCCCCAGCAAATACCACGGTTTTCCAGTAAATATCACGGCGTGTCCGTGATATTTACTGGAAAACCTCAAAAATCATTGAATTTTATCTTTGGCATAAAAACTGCTAAAATAGAATTATTCAAAACGATTTGCTAGGAATTTTTGTCAAGCAAATCTCCAGGTCAAACCCAAATTTTTAATGAAGGAAGCATTATGCGCAAATCAAATCAAATCAAATCAAATCAAATCAAATCAAATCAAATCAAATCAAATCAAATCAAATCAAATCAAATCAAATCAAATCAAATCAAATCAAATCAAGCGGGAATTCTGTCTGCATAGCGGCATTCACGCTTGTTGA
>JAIRYX010000061.1 GCA_031267635.1 Planctomycetaceae bacterium | reverse complement strand
CAATAATTCGGTTATTGACTTCAATAATTCGGTTTATGACGCCAAATTTTACGTTCACGACGTCAAATTTCCGATTTCCGGCGCTCGCTCGAAGGAATACGAGGGACGCTTGGGACTTTACGAGGGACTTTGGGGAGTTTGAGAGGGCGTTTTTTTGATTTTTGAGCATCTGCGTAACATGAGTTATTAACTGAAATCGCGTTCTGAAGTACAGAACTTACGTTAGATTTAACAGGAATTACGGAGAATTAAGGGATTATTGGTGTTTTAGGGATTTTGGGGACGGTGAATTTCCTCTTTTTTCTCAGGAATTTCCCCTAGTGTTCCAAGAATTGTCTCTTTTTTCCCCAGAATTTCACCCTGTTCCTGTTTTTCCAGAATTTTCCCTTGTCCCGATAATCCCTAAAGTCCCTTTTATCCCTTGAAAGTGCGCTCATGAAATTGCTGTATTTTTTCCCTTTTGAAAAAAATATATTATCGGATTATTTTTATTTTTCCTTGAGGCAAAAAACTCGCCTTGACGGATTTTCCAGAAAATGCTAAAATCAGTCCCGTCACGTGAGGGAAGCGGGAAGCTGTTGTTTAAGCCCGAATTTTGTGACAAAAACAAAGGGTAAATGGAATTATCCTGTCAAAGGAACGAAGTAGCCGATCATGGCTTGGGGTGTGAGAAATCGTTGACGATTCGATTTTGACCTGTTTCTGATGGATGACCTTTGTGGAAATGGATTTTCGATCTTTAGGAACGAAATGCTTGACTCGATAGAGTACGCTGTTTTTCATCGTTTTGTTTTTTGTTTTCTCTGTTTACAATTAGAAAACAAATCTTACGAATTGAAAGAATTTGCGTCAAGCCGTTTTTGGAAAGAATTTTTATCGGTTACCGGTTTCAGCCGGAGTGAAACCTGAATCCTAAAAAAAATTGCGACTTTCGCGGATGATTAAAGAAAAGAAATGACTGATTTTGCTTTTGACATTAAGGAACGTGTGCGGGATGCAACCGATATTGTCGAGTTGGTGTCGCGGTATATTCCTTTGCGGCGGTCGGGGCAAAATTATGTCGGACGTTGTCCTTGGCACGACGATTCACGTCCCAGTTTGCAGGTCAACGCCAATCGGCAGTCGTTCAAATGCTGGGTGTGTAATATCGGCGGCGACGTGTTTTCATTTGTTATGCAGATGGAAAACGTTGATTTTCGGGAAGCGTTGGAAATTCTCGCCGATCAAGCGGGAATCGAACTTCCGAAACAATACAGCGCCGACGCCGCTGTCCAAAGACAATTTCAACAACAAGTCCGCATGACGGACAATAGCAACGCAGCCAATATGAATAAGGACGCAACAAGCGGCGACTCCGCTTTGACACGGCAAACCGCGTCGCATCAGCCGGAGCTGTTGACGAAGAAAACGTTGTACCGCGCGTTGGATTGGACGTCGCAAAAATATCACGAGTATCTTCTTGCGGGAAACGAAGCGGGATTGGCTCGCGATTATTTAAATGAGCGAGGCATTGCCGCCGACAGTATCCGCAAATTTCGTATCGGCTACGCTCCATTGCAGCGGGATTGGCTGCTTGAACAGATTAAACGCGATCCGTATCGCGTGAAAATATTGGAAATGTCGGGCGTTTTAGCGCATCGGCAGGAAGACGCCCATGAATCGCCGCAACCGTCGGGACATTCGCCTCAGCCGTATGATCGATTTCGCGGGCGGCTCATGTTTCCGATTCGTGATACGCAAGACAGAACGATTGCGTTCGGCGGACGTTTGTTGCCCGGCTCGGCATTGCAAAGCCGCGCGAAATATGTCAATTCGCCGGAGACCTATTTGTTTTCCAAATATAAGCAGTTGTACGGATTGGATTTGGCACGGTTGACCATGCGGCATACGCGGCGGGCGTTGATCATGGAAGGTTATACCGATGTGATTATGGCGCATCAGTTCGGGTTTGGCGACGCGGTGGCGGTGTTGGGGACGGCGCTCGGGGCGGAACATGTTCGGATATTAAAGCGGTTTGTCGAAAAAATGGTTCTAGTGCTGGACGGCGACGAAGCAGGACGAAAACGCGCCGACGAAGTGTTGGAACTGTTTATCGCGCAAGGCGCGGATATCGAAACGTTGACGTTGCCGGGCAACGCCGATCCGTGCGAATTTTTACTGGCGGAAGGAGCGGAAGCGTTTGATAATCAGTTGCGGTACCATACAACCGATGCGTTAGAACATGCTTTTTTGAGCGCGTCGCGCGGCGTTGATTTGGCAAACGACATTATCGGAACAAGCCGCGCGTTAGACAAAGTGTTGGGAATCATCGCGTTAGCTCCCGCAGTAACGAATCCGACCGACCCGCGGCGTATACGGTTTGAAAAAACGCTTCAGCGTCTCGCGGAACGTTTCGGATTGCCGGAAAAAGAGGTTCGCGGACGTTTGCGCCAGCTTTGGGAAACGGCGAAAAAAACGTTAAAAGACAGGCGTCAAGCGTCAGATTCCGCAAATCAAACAAGAGAGAATAGCAAACGGAATACGGAAACAAAATCCCAAAAACCGGAAACGAAAAAAACGGAAACGGCTGACGACGACAACATCAACGCAAATTTACTCGCGGCAGGAAATGAAGAAGAGGGGAACGCGGAACATGAAGGATATGATTTTAATGAAGGAACGGAACTTCACGCTTCAACTTCGCGTCTTGCGTCTCACGCTCAAAACGTTTCGCCTTCCGCCTCCGATCTCCCCGAAATTCCTTGGGACGTAAACGGAATCTTGCCCGGTCCGCTTGAAGTGGAATTACTGGAAGCATGGCTGACGGAACCGGCGTCGTTTGCGGTTTTCCGTGAAAAAATCCCGTTGGAATGGATTGTTTCGCCGATAACGCGATTAGTGTACCGCGTTTGCCGCGAGTTCACGGAGAACGGAACGCTACCGACATTTGACCGATTGATGACGCGATTTGACGACGCGAAAATGAAAACAATGTTAGTAACATGGGACGAATCCGCCGCAGAAAAAGAACGAATCGTCAACGACCGACTTATCGCGGAAATTATCGCGGGGTTTGAACGCCAGCAGGAAGAGCGGCTGCGTCCGCGGGAAATCGGACGCCTTCGCGCGGAAGAACTTTCCGACGAAGAAAAAATGCGGTTGCTCCTCGAAATTCAACAAAAACAGATTAAGCTGAAAGTCAACACGGAACGGCGATAAAAGGAAAATAAAAGGTACCATTGAAACCAAAGAGACGCTTGAGACGAGAACGTCCAAAATTCCCAAAGCAACAAACGCTGAAATTAAAAGAGCAAATCTTCAAAGTTTCAATTATCCCTTTTGTCCCTGAAAACTTTTTCAACCTTAACCTCGTGTTACTCATGAGCTATCGTAACTATTCAGCCGCTCCAACCCAATAAATCCGCACTTGGTGTCCGAATCGTTATCCGAAAGATTTTACTATTGCCGCCCTTATTTATCAAGTTTCCCTTAGTAGCCGATATAGTCCCCAAAACTTGCCCTTATGTTTTATATGCGTAACATGAGCTTAACCTTAAACTTTTACTTTTAACCTTTAAATCTTACTTTTACTCTTTAACTTTTCGTTTTTAACTTTTCCAACCCAGTGTTGCGTCATGAAGACGCGATAGGAGAATAAAATGCCGCGAATGGATTCGTTTGACGTGGAATACCACGAACTAATTCAAAAAGGAAAACTTCAAGGTCATCTCACTTACAAGGAGATCATCGGAACGCTCTCCGATGAAGATTCGTATGACCATGATAAAATCAACGACCTGCTGATTTATCTCGACGAAGAGGGAATCGACCTGGTTGATGAAAATCAAGAGCAGGAACGCGAACGACTCGATTATTTTTCGTTTTTCAATTTGGAAGACGAGGAAGAACCGCAGAAAAAAATCAACATCAGCGAGTTGCTTGAACAGCCGTCTGTTTCGGCGGGAACGTCGAAAGAAAAAGACGAGCCGGTTTCATTGCTGATGTTCCATCCCGAGCCGGAAAAATGGAGCGGCGATCCAATTCGTTTGTATCTCACTCAAATGGCGAACATTCCGCTTTTGACGCGCGAAGGCGAGGTGGCTATCGCCAAGCGGGTTGAGAAGGCGCGGCGTAATTTTCGGCACGCCGTCATGGAGTCGTCGTACTCGCTTCATACGGCGTATGAAACATTGGCGCAGGTTTACCGCGGCGAATTGCCGTTTGACCGGACGATGAAGATTTCGCCGACCGAAGGTTACGCTAAAGAAGACATTTATGCACGGATGCCGGAAAATTTCAAAACGCTCGTGTCGTTGCTCGAAATGAATCACCGCGATTTTCAGATCCTTGTGCGGAAAAGTACGCCGACGCTTCTCAAACGGGAAACCCGCAAACGGTTCATACAAAAACGCCGCCGTGCGATGCTCTTAACGGAAGAATTAAGTCTCGGAATGCGACGCGTTTTTCTGTTGATGAAACAATTGGAAAAAATCTCGGCGCGGATGGATGAAATTCGCGCGATTCTTTCCGATAAAAATCTGAAACTTGCGGAAAGACGCCGCACTTCGATACATCTTGAGCTACGCGGTTTAATTCTTGAAACGCAGGAAAGTCCGAAAAGTTTACGGCAACGTATTGAAAAAATCCGTGAAACGCTTACCGAATACGAAACCGCGAAATCGGAATTATCGCGGGCGAATTTACGGTTAGTTGTTTCGGTGGCGAAAAAATATCGGAATCGCGGACTCTGTTTTCTCGACCTGATTCAGGAAGGCAACACGGGCTTGATGCGGGCGGTGGACAAATTCGAGTATCGTCGCGGTTATAAATTCTCGACTTACGCGACATGGTGGATTCGGCAGGCGATTACCCGCGCGATTTCGGAACAGTCGCGGACGATTCGGATTCCGGTTCACATGATTGATGCGCTTTCCAAGCTTCGCGCAACGGCTCGCGTTTTGTATCAACGTTACGGGCGAGAACCGTCGATTGCGGAAATCGCGATTGAGGCGAAAATTCCGATGGCAGAAGCGTATCGGATTTTCGAGATGGGAGCGCAGCCGATTAGTTTAGAACATCCGGTTGGCGAAGAAGAGGAAACTTGTTTCGGCGAATTTGTCGCCGACAGTAGCATTGACTGCCCGGAACGCGGCGCATCGAACGGACTTTTACGCGACCGAATCGAAACGCTGCTGCAAACGCTGTCGTTTCGTGAGCGAGAAATTATCAAATTGCGTTACGGACTTGCCGACGGTTTGACTTACACATTGGAAGAAGTCGGACGCATTTTTCAGGTCACTCGCGAACGTGTCAGGCAGATTGAGGCGACGGCGGTGGAAAAATTAAAACACCCGATGCGTCTCCGCCAGTTAGAACAATTTGTCGATGACGCCGACGCCACCAGACCGGCGGATATGACGTATGAAGAAATGTGCGATGAAATGTTCGGCGAGAGAAGAATATAGAAGGCAACTATTCCATCGGTTTTAAACATTTTTACTACGAAACGAGCGGCTGTTTGTGTTGTAAACCTCATTTTCACCTAATTTTTCTAACAAAGCAACCTCATTAGCAAAACGGTTTCCTCAAAATCAACCTCGTTACCTCATTATTTCTTTTTGGATGAGATAATGAGGTTGGTTTTGGGGAGGATTCATTGGGCTACTGAGGTTGTTTTGTTAGGAAAATTAGGTGGAAATGAGGTTGAAAAATGCGAAATACTCATTCCTCACATCGAAATGATTCCAAATTATTTCCATTCTACTGAATCGTTACGTTTCCTGAATGTTAATCGCTCATGCGTAACATGAGTTATTTATTGATGTTATCCGACTCAGTGTTCAAAACCCCTATTTTTTCAAAGTGCCCTTCGTAACGTGTGGAACGCAACCGCGTTTCCATTGAATCCCCCAATTTCAGCGAGGGGGATTCAATAGGAACTACTGATTACAGATATTCGTTTGTCGGCGAGAAGAGTTAATCGCTTTTCAAGTCAAACGTATAGCGGTTTATTTTTCTGCTTTCGACAACAGCTTCAAACAACGGCTTATCCGTATCAGAATACTTTAACGGAATAAGGTACTTTTTCGAGAGATTTTGTGCTGGAGGCGCCGAACCGTCTGGATTAAATTTAAATGGTTGAGCTTCCTGTCCGTCGGGCGTTACGAGAATGTACTTGGAAAAAGTAACGTAATAATCTCCCGGCATAACGCCGTTTCGATTTGCTCCGCCGGTCAGCATTTCGAACTCGCCCTTGTTATTGGTTCGACCGACCGCCGGACGTGTTTTGCCTTCTTTTGCGGTAAATGAAACGGTTACTTCTATTGCCGGTTTACCGTCTAACGTCACTGTTCCCAAGACTTTTTCTACGGCAACACCGCTTGGACGACAACCGGAAACAATTAACGTCGCAAAAACAAACAAAACGATTAGCAATCTTTCATAAAAAACGCTTTTGATACTTGTTTGCATATGAAGTCTCCTTTCAATTTCCGGCGTTGATGGAACCCAGTGCGCCCCAAACGCCGAATGGAGAGCCGGTTTGTAATCCGGTAAATGCGGTTTGTGAAATATCTCCTGTGTCGATTGTATTACTAAAAAATTCTACTGATCCATCGACTCTTGCGCAGTTGACGCCGCCGGTATGATAACTTGACGCAGCAACCAAACAGCTATCTGTGTCGTTTGACCATGTACAAGCGGGTGAATTAGGCGGAATATTTGCATTAAAACCGGATTGCGACGGCGCCGCGTCTGCCCACCGACGACCAAACCAACCTTGTGATACGTTAAGCGTTGAAATAAACATGTTACGATTAGCATTAGCGGTATCCAAGTTGGCAAGGCAAGCGGACGGCGTATGATCCGGGTCCATTTTCATTGCCAATCCGCCTTGGGCTAAAAATCCTTGTCCGCTTTGAGCGTTGACGAGCGTTTCTCCTAAAAAAAGCGTATTGCTGGTTCCATCAATGATGGCGGCAAAATTTCTTCCTTTGTCGTCGAGCGCGCCTCGCGTTTTAGTAAATTCGTTATTGGCATTACTATTACTCCATGGATATTCCAAATCGCCAACACATCCGCGATAACTTGCTGGATTGGGTTCATTTCCTGAACCTTTAACCATTACGTTGCCGTCGGAAGGGCAATGGTAAACATCAATAAACGCTTGCCAAGGAGCATAATCGGTATCCCATGGGACTTTGTCCACTCCGCCGGGTTGAGAAGCCCAAGAAGGGTTTCCGGCGGCTGAAGTTGCAACGCCACCTCCGGCAATCAATGCAGAAACGCTCTGCTGTTCAATGAACAGCAAAATCAGGATTCTCCAACTGCGGCGATAGTTGTTTCCGGCTGCGGAAGTGTTACGGCATCCCAACGGCGGCAGTGTTTGGTAACTGTCGTGGTACATGTGGCATCCGATCGCCAATTGTTTTAACTTGTTCGTGCATTGCATTCTTCGTGCCGCTTCCCGCGCAGCTTGAACAGCGGGTAACAGAAGTGCAATCAAAATTCCAATGATCGCAATCACGACGAGAAGTTCGACAAGGGTGAATCCTTGACGCAGCGTCTTTATTACACACGATTTTTGGAATCGGGCAACAAAGACAGAAACCATACGGACAATATAGAAAATTACGCAACCGGCAATCTTTGCCCCCCCCCCCCATGCGGGTTGGTTAGATTCTGCGAAACGCCCGATTTTGGGCTGGAATGTGAACCAATTGTCGTTAAAATAAGGTTTGTCATACGTTTTAATCTCCCATAATTGAGGATTGTTTGAAATTTGAAGACAAAATCACCATAATTTTGCCAATCAAAAAACTGTTAATCATTACTTTCCATTTTAACCGGAATTTTCCCGCTTGTCAACAAGAATCTGTAAAATGTTTGAATATTTCCCAGCGTCCCTATTCAGAAATCGCGTCTATGAAAAATTCAACTACACGATTGCCGTGCGAATTTATTGGGGTTGAGCGACAGTTCTTTCAAGGTGCGTTTGATTTTCTGGTTATTTTGTTTTTAAGGAGCGATTTCCTCCAAAAACGAAATAATCAAAAAAACTTAAACACACCTTGAAAGAACTGGAGTTAAAAACAAAAAGCGAAAGGTTTTGCAAGCGGAATTTTTTGTTCTACGACGAAAATCACCATTTGCCAACCTTTTCGCTTTTAATTTTTAGTTTACTGTCTGTTTTACGGCTTGTCAACAACAATGTCGAAAACGTTTTTTTCGCCTTGTTTCACTTCGTAGGATAAACCGGAGGTAGTGACGGCGTTATATTTGGCGGGGACAACAGGTTTATCGTTAGCGTCTGTGCCTTGAATCGTCACTTTGTAACTTCCCGCCGGCAAACCGCTTCCGGGTTTGATTCCGCCAAGAGTAAATGATCCGTTTTTAATTTCGCCTGTATATTGATTCGTGTCGGTAGCAAAAATCACGATTCCGTTTGGCACTGGATCGCCGGACTGATATTTCACTGTTCCGATTCCTTTGAGCTGATCAGAATTACAGCTGGAAATAAAACACACCGCAATCAATACCAAAATCATTCCTGATTGTTTTCGCATTTAATTCTCCAAATTTTAATATTAAATTTTTAACTACGGAACACGCAGAATACACGGAGCTTTAGAGACGAACATTTCCGCATGTTCCGCGAAATTTAGCGTGTTCCGTGTTTAGGGTTTCACTTGCTTACGCTTCGTACTTTGATTTTTTTACATCACGGAATACTCACCGCTTTACCGTCTTTCGCGTCAATCAAATGGTTGAGGATTTCTCCGCTAATCGTGTTGCTGATAGTTGCCACTGAACCGTCGCCGACTGCGGAATTAACAACTCCGGTATGTAAACTTCCTATCGCATAACTTCCCCACATCGTCGTACCGCCGCTACCGTCTCCGCCGTAATTCGGATTATTCGGAATCGGTTTCGCCGCAGAATAATCCGAATTATAAACCCCGGTGTTTTGCATCGAATTAATGATCGTACAAAGCAATACGTTATTTTTACCTCCGCCGAACAAAGCGGTAAGATAGGAGCAGTCCATGTATTCACGGTTCTTGCCTGTCGCGTCAAAATTACACATTCCCAAACGGTTATCTGGAATGTGTTTTTCGGAGATTATCAATTGATTGGATGTTCCGCCAGACCACCAAGCAAACGTATCTCTCGGCTTCCACGAAGTCACAACACCGTCTTCAGGAGTTGTACCGCTTTGCGCCGATGTAATTGTTACGGTTGCCTTTCCAACACGGAATGGTCCGGTATGAAATTGAGCGGTATTTTGAGTAAAGTTGTGCCAAATTTGCGCACTGGTACCCGAGCCGGGAGCGACAACAAAGTCCAGCATGATGTAATCAGCGACCGGACCGGGAATTGTCGTTGTTGTTTCGCCCGTTCTATTCCCTTCCGCTGTCATTTGCGAACCACTTCTTCGTGTTGGACATTTGTATGCCGGAACGGAGCCGAAACCTTCTTGTTGCTGTTCCGTCAACGATTGCCACCACGTCACGTCAAGTTTACGGTCAATGCCTTGACCTGTTCCGCTTCCGGCGGTGAGAACATCGTAAAGCGCAGTCTGTTCCATGTAAGGATACAGAAGCGCAAACGCCGACATTCTTCCCGGATAGAAGGTGAACGCGGGCGGCAATCCATTCATGCCGTCGTGAAAGTTGTGAACCGCAAGACCAATCTGCTTGAGATTGTTCGTGCATTGCATTCGACGCGCCGCTTCGCGTGCAGCTTGAACGGCGGGCAAAAGTAGTGCAATCAAAATTCCAATGATTGCAATCACGACAAGAAGCTCGACAAGAGTAAACGCTCGACGAACAGAAGATCGTTTTCCAAATCGGGCAGAAATGCTCGCAATAACACGGGCAGAAAAGAGTGAAATCGCACGTAAAATATGGCTTACTAGCCATATTACGTTGGGGGGGCCGGGGGGGCGGGGGGGGGGGGGGGGGGGGGGTGGGGGGGGGGGGGGGGTGTGTGGGGGGGGGGGG
>JAIRYX010000055.1 GCA_031267635.1 Planctomycetaceae bacterium | reverse complement strand
ATGGGAATGATTTTAATTGTAGTAAAATCTCCGCAACGAACCATTCCCTGATAACTAACTTGATAGATTGGAAATTTTGAACACTCAAGGTCTTGATCTATAGCCGAACATTCAATAGTTTTTTTAATTTCCATAGGTGCTTTCGGCAATGGGAATCTGATTAACGGGCTAAAATAAAAAAGTCCTAAAACTGATTTTAACGTTGCGATATCTCTTGGAACAGACGAATCTTTAAGGTAATCAAAGTTAGGCACTAATGTTTGTTCCAAAACAAACTGACCTGCCGGTAATGGATAAACAGTTTTTTTCTCCACAACATCTGTTACATAACGTTTTTTCACGGGATCATAGTTAAAACCTCCCGTAGGAATGATTGTTTGCGTTGACATTGTTCCATCTGGGTTTTCAACTTGCTTTTCTACTATTTTGACGCCGTTTTTTCGGCTCGCTTCGAAATCTATTTCCAATTGATTCCTTTCATGTTTATCTACGCTAACATGAAGCACTCCTTGTTCACCGCCTTCAACTTTGATAGTCCCTTCCATGAGAGTATAATTCACCATGTTTTCAGATTGGGCAGTTTCCGGGGAATCAAAGACGCCTGTATAAAAAGTTTCCAACGCACGAAATTTCCAATGACGGGGCTTTGAAAAGTCATGTTTAACAGAAACAATTTTCGGAGAATCCACAGGTTCTTTTTTCACTGAAAGTGTTTGATAAACATCCTTCCATTCCTGAAAAAGTTGTTTGCGAGCATATGAGACCGGAAAAACACTCTCACTTGGTTCAAGTGGTTTTTCTTGTTTTAAAGCCCGAATGACAAACGGTCCTGCAACAAGACCTGTAATAGTAGTACCAAGCACAACTCGACGAGTAATTTTTTGATCCATAACAATCGCCTTTTTATAAATAGATAATGTACGATAAACATAATTATCACCACCTGCTTATTAAAAGTGTCACAAGCCCAATAACAACTATGTTAATTATTAACAATATTAAGGCTACCTGAAAAATAAGTCAATATAAGAGATTTCGGAAAATGCATATAACTTTTTAAGAATTTCTTAATGATGACGTTCTAATCATACAGATTGCTTATTTTCTTTGTGACTTTTGCACACTACACCACTTGTTACACAATTTTTCGGACGGCGTAACTTCACGTTGGAAACGCACCGAACAAGCAATCGCGCAAGGTATCGACTGGATTATGGCGAAGATGCAGGGACTCGATCCCAACGAAATGGCGAGGACGATTTCAGAAGATTATAACCGTCAATCACGATTGCGTGAATCGGAAAAAGAAGGAACGCTCGACATTTTTAAACAGGATTTTGAAAACGCGGCGGGAATCCGTAACGCGGCTTATGAAACGAAACGTGCGGCGCAGGAAGCGGAAATCGAGAAAGCGAAAGTGGCGTATAATGAAGCGATTAACCACGCGAAAATCCGCCGCTATATTGAATTTTACAACCAAAACGCAAAGCTCATGAAGTGGAATTTTCACCCGAAAAGGGAAAACGCAAACGGCGCTGTTAATGTAAAGGGGATTTAATCGACTTTGCACTAGCAATTTGTTTCACCGGGTGTTAAGGTAACATGTTGGCAAATTCGTATCAATTCATTGAGTATTTGCAGAATTTCATTTTCGTTGGCGCTTGATTTTGCGGCTTGTTCTAAATGTGCGGCAACAGGACTGACTTCGCCAAACCCATAACTTCCCGCCGCTCCCTTGAGTTGATGAGCGGTACAGGAAAGTTTTTCCCAATCTTTCGCTTGGTATTCATCCAAGAGTTTTTGAATCCGCAATGGCATTTCATTAACAAAAAGCTGTACAATGTTCCATAAATCAGGATCATTTGCCAACATCGAATGAACGGTGTTGGGGAGCGTAAGTGAACGGCTCATAAAATATTTTCTATAATCTAACGCTTGCTAGTAATGTTAAGCTTGTGTTGTTTCTTCTAAATTATAGCTTTACTTTTTAAATAAAATATTTTTTTCTGCAAAAACGACAATGTTTTTTCCGTACTTGTTCAGATAAAAACCATGACTATGTTTCTTCTCACTTGAAAATTCGGTTTTCAGTAAAAAAGAGCAACGTTAAGAGCAAAAGAGACTTTGAGGACATGACGATACTACCCACACTTGAAATTTTCTGCTTATTTCACATTTGGGGAGGGATTGATTTCTATAGTCGTCCCTGAAACAATAGTTTGAATGCTATAATAACGGATTGTTTTGCTCAAAATATGTGTTATAATTTGCAATGTTATTTCCATTTTATCCGTGTTGTTTGTTCCAAAACTTTGAGAAACAGAAGTGAAACCATACGACGTGTCGGTAATGCCGATGCGCCGTGGTCGGAATGATACTGGGAATCGTATGGGCAATCAAACACGTTCCCATCAACAAGATGTGCGCGCTTGACGAGTTCGTGCGTTTCGTCGAGACGACGATTGAACATGTCAGACTGACTGGATTGCTGGGGAGATGAAGAGGGACGCATTTTTGCCGATTTTGATAAAAATTGCAAGTTTTGGAATAAAAAACACACAGCAAATAACGTTGCAAGCTATAACACACATTTCGAGCAGGACAAGCCGTTATTATAGCATTAAAATCATTTTTCAGAGACGACTATATCAATCCATATATAGAGCAGCACAGTCTTGCTCATCTGTTGAGCGTGCAGAAAGATCAGTGGCAGACGCGTGATGCTCGTTAACAAAGTTTTGGGAGGGAGGGTTTGCATTAATGCAAACCCTCCCTCTGCTACATCCTTTGCAAATTTCAGTATTGCAAACGCTGAATCGCTGATTTATAATTATCGTAGTAGATTTAGCGAGGTGAGAGTTATGGCTGTCGGCTACAAAAAGTTGTGGAAACTATTAATAGATCGCGATATAAAGAAAAAGATTTATGTCAGGCAACTAGCATAAGCCATGCCTCAATGGCTAAACTTGAGGAAAACAAAAATGTCACTACGGATGTTCTCGTGAAAATATGGATTGGATTGTGATATTGGCGATATTGTTGAGATAGATGTTCAGCAATAATTGCGATACTCATTAGATAAATCAAATATTTAGCTCGGAGTTTATTATCAATGGTTGTGCACAGCGAACGAAATCAAGAGGGGATTGACAATGAAGTCTGAAGATCAAATAGAGATGGCATTCATACAAAAACTCCGGGATTTAAACTACACATACCGCGAGGACATTAGGGATAGGACCTCGCTTGAAGCTAATTTCAGAGGACATTTTGAAAGGCTGAATCGTGTAAAGTTAAGCGATTCTGAATTTGCGCGCCTCAGAGAGGCGATTATCACGCCGGAAGTGTTCACTGCGGCTAAAACCTTGCGGGAAATAAACACCTTCAAACGTGACGACGATACGCCGCTTCAATACACGCTTGTCAATATCAAAGACTGGTGCAAAAACGAGTTTGAAGTTATAAATCAACTGCGCGTTAACACAGAAAACAGCAGTCACCGTTATGACGTCATTATACTCATTAACGGAGTTCCCGTTGTTCAGGTGGAACTTAAAACGCTACAAATTACACCGAAAAGGGCAGTGGAACAGATTGTAGAATATAAAAACGATCCGGGTAACGGCTATGCAAATTCATTGCTTTGTTTTATGCAGATATTTATTGTGAGTAATGAGACCAATACATATTATTTTGCAAATAATCCCAAGGAGCATTTTTGTTTCGATTCAGACGAGCGCTTTTTGCCAATCTATCAAATGGCGGACGAAGACAACAATAGAATCAAGCCCCTTCATGATTTTACTGAGAAATTTTTACCGAAATGCGCTCTTGGGCAACTGATAAGTCGCTATATGGTGCTTGTTGTCAGTGAGCAAAGACTGATGATTATGCGTCCTTATCAGATTTATGCCGTCAAGGCCATTGTGGACTGCATAGATCAGAATCGCGGTAACGGTTACATCTGGCATACAACAGGAAGCGGGAAAACACTTACGTCATTTAAGGCGTCAACGCTATTGAAGGACAATCCTAAAATAGAAAAATGCTTATTCGTTGTTGATCGAAAAGACCTTGATAGGCAAACCCGCTTGGAGTTTAATAAATTCCAAGCGGGTTGCGTTGAAGAGAATACCAACACGGAAAGCTTGGTGAAACGCCTTACTTCCGATGATTATCGGGATAAGGTCATTGTTACGACAATTCAAAAGCTTGGTCTCGCTCTCGACGAAGGCGGCAAGCGCAACCGGGAAAAAAAGAAGAGAGGCGAATTAACCTACAAAGATCGCTTGGCAAAGCTTGCCGGCAAGCGCATAGTCATTATTTTTGACGAATGCCATCGTTCTCAGTTCGGCGAAAATCACGAGGCGATAAAAAACTTTTTCCCAAAGGCGCAGCTTTTTGGATTTACAGGTACGCCAATATTTGACGATAACGCTACCTACAAAAAAATCGATGGCGCTATCGGCTCTTATGTAACGACGGAAGATGTATTCCAAAAGGAGTTGCACTCTTATACAATCACAAACGCCATCGATGACGGCAATGTACTCCGCTTTCACATTGACTATTTCAAGCCGGAGGACGTTAAAAGGGCTGCAAAAGCTTCGGATGTTTTGAGTAAAAAAGCAGTGGCCGAGAAGATAATTTCAAAACATTACGCCGCCACCAACGGCAGAAGATATAATGCCATTTTTGCTACAGCATCTATCAATGATGCAATCGAGTATTTTGAACTCTTTAACTCGCTGCAGACCGAGCGCAGCAAGAACGAGGGCGAGAACCTTGTGCCGCTGAATATCGCCTGCGTTTTTTCTCCGCCGGCCGAAGGAAACAAAGATGTAAAGCAGCTGCAGGAAGATTTACAGCAGGAGAAAGCCGATAATGAAAAAGAGCCAGAGAAGAAAAAGGCGGCCCTTAAAAGCATTATGGATAACTATAACTTGATGTATGGCACAAATCACAGTATTAATGAATTTGATTTGTATTATCAGGATATACAACAACGCATAAAAGACCAAAAATACCCAAACTCAGACTATCCTCACAAAAACAAAATAGACATAACCATTGTGGTGGATATGCTTCTGACCGGGTTTGATTCCAAGTATCTTAATACCTTGTATGTCGATAAGAACTTAAAGCAGCACGGCTTGATTCAAGCGTTTTCAAGAACGAACCGCGTTTTAAATGACACAAAGCCATATGGTAATATTCTTGACTTCAGGGGGCAGGAAAAGGATGTTGATGCGGCAATTACGCTGTTCTCCGGAAAAGATAATAGCAGCAGAGCAAAAGAAATCTGGCTTGTTGAGTCAGCTCGCGTTGTTGTAGATAAACTGGACAAAGCAGTTGCCGGGCTTGAAAAGTTTATGGAATCGCAAGGTCTGGAATGTAAGCCAGAACAAGTGGCCAATCTTAAAGGAGACGCCGCGCGAAGTGGATTTATCAATAAATTCAAAGAGGTACAGCGTCTTAAAACACAACTTGACCAATATACAGACATTAAGGAAGAACAGGCAGCTAAAATTGAAAAGCTGTTACCTGAGGATACCCTGCGTGCCTTCCGTGGTGTCTATATTGAAACCGCTCAACAACTAAAGGCACAACAAGGCAAAGATATAGATGGGAAAAATCCCGACATAGAACAGCTCGATTTCGAGTTTGTTCTGTTTTCCTCTGCCATAATTGATTATGACTATATCATGTCTTTGATTTCTAAGTATACGCAGCCTGATGTGCCTAAAAAAGAAAAAATGAGCCGTGAGCAACTCATTGGTTTGCTCAGTTCAAGTTCAAACATGATGGATGAGCGCGATGATATTATTGCGTATATCAATACGCTGGAAGTCGGAAAAGGTTTGGACGAGAAGGCAATAAAAGAAGGATATCAGGCATTTAAAGACGAAAAAGCGGCTAAAGAAATGGCATCGCTCGCCGAGAAGCATGGTTTACAGTCTACATCGTTGCAGACATTTGTGGATGAAATTATGGGGCGTATGATTTTTGATGGCGAAAAGTTGAGCGATTTACTGGCTCCGTTAAATCTTGCATGGAGAGACCGGACAAAGAAGGAAATTGAACTGATGGATGACTTAATTCCATTGCTGAAAAAGCTGGCTAGCGGACGTGTGATTGCGGGGTTGAAAGCATATGAATAAGAACGAGAAAACTGCGCTTCCGCAATTGCGATTTCTGCAATTCAAAGATTCGCCAGCGTGGAATATTAGTAGTTTTGGAAAACTGATTATCCCTGTGAAAGACCGGGCGGGAACAAAGAAGTACACTCTTATGAGTGTTACTTCTGGTGTAGGGCTAATACCACAGATTGAAAAGTTTGGGCGAGAAATAGCTGGAAATGCATATAGTAGCTATTATGTAATCAAAAAAAATGACTTTGCATATAACAAAAGTGCAACAAAGCAGTTCCCAGAAGGCTATATCTCAATGCTTACTGAATATGATGAGGCCGCCTTACCTAACAGCATTTTCGCGTGTTTTCGTATTGTTGATGATGGGTGTGTCCCCAAATTCTTTTACCACCTTTTTCACAATAACTATCACGGTTCATGGTTGCGAAAATATATTGAAGTTGGTGCACGTGCACATGGCTCGCTAAGTGTTGATACGAAACATTTATGGGACATGCCTGTTGCCCTGCCACGAACAGAAGAGCAACGAAAAATCGCTGATTGCCTTTCTTCGCTTGATGACCTTATCGCCGCGGAAGACAAAAAGCTTGAGGCACTCAAGGCGCACAAAAAAGGTCTTATGCAGAAGCTGTTTCCCGCAGAGGGGAAAACTGTGCCGGAGTGGAGGTTCATTGAGTTTAGAGGTAGTGGTGAGTGGGAGGAGAAGCCGCTTGCACAAGTTGGCAATATTATTACAGGAAGCACTCCAAGTACAGCAGATGTAGATAATTATGGCGGTAATAAAATGTTTGTTTCTCCAGCAGATATGTCAGAGTTAAAATATGTTGTCGAAACAAAAACAAAACTCACAGGAAAGGGTTTTTCGACGACTCGAAAAATACTAGCCAATAGCGTTTTGTTTGTATGCATTGGCGCGACAATAGGTAAAGTGGCACTAAATAAATGTGAATGTGCCACGAATCAACAGATAAACGCCATTGTCCCATTTGAAGATTATATAAGTGATTTCATATATTACACATTGGATTTAAATTCGTCAAAAATTTCTAAACTCGCGGGGAAACAAGCAGTTCCAATTGTAAATAAAAGCCTGTTCTCTTCGATAGTGGTAAGCATTCCTGAGTATGATGAACAACAAAAAATAGCTGATTGCCTTTCTGGCATTGACGACCTCATAACCGAGCAAGCTAATAAAATTGAAGCACTAAAAGCGCATAAAAAGGGCTTAATGCAGGGTCTATTCCCTTCGATTGAGGAGGTAGGCGGATGAGCATAAACGTCCCTTCTGCTTTCTCGAGAGAGGATTTTAAAAAGCTTATCAACAAGAAGCTCAATAACGATCATTTTCGCCAATATAAAAAACTGTTTACCGACAATTATAAATGCCCAAGAGGTGCGGAAGAATACAGTTTGAAAGAGGGCTTATCCGATGAGTTGCTTGCAAAATTGGATTATGTCCTCAAAAGAATAGAAGATAAAAAGCAGTTTGATTCGATCAAAGATATAGCCGGATATTTTAGAATGCTACTTGAAGAGAAGAAATACATTGTCCTGTTCGCCTATAACGGCACAGGCAAGACAAGGCTTTCTGTGGAGTTCAAATCTTTGGGACAACAGCTGATTGAAGAAACTGGTGAAAAGACAGCGGATACTTTATATTATAATGCGTTTACCGAAGACCTTTTTTACTGGGATAATGATTTGGATAACGACGCCGAGCGCCTGTTAAAGCTAAATAGCAATTCTAGATTTTTTTCAGGACTCAAAGATTTGGAAATGGAAAGCAGAATCCGCCCTTTGCTGCATAGGTATGTAAATTTCGATTTTACTATCAATTATGAGAGTTTGGCGATTAGCTTTTTCAGAGATGTGTTAATTTCCGGCACTACTCAAAGGGTCGATAGCATAAAAATATCTCGTGGTGAGGAAAATATTTTTATTTGGTGTTTCTTCCTTGCCGTTCTCCAATTAGTTGTAGATAAAGTTGAATCGTATAATTGGGTAAAGTATATCTATGTGGACGACCCAATTTCCTCGCTTGATGACAATAATGTTATTGCTGTCGCAAGCCATTTGGCACGGCTAATGAGCGATAATGACGTCAAAGTAATTGTATCGTCGCACCATGCATTATTTTTTAATGTCTTATGCAATGAAATTAGTAATGCTGAGCAAATATTTTTGCAAAGAAACACTACGAACGATACATATATCCTTAAAGATACAAGGAAAACTCCGTTCTTTCATCATGTTGCGCTGCTGAAGGAATTAAAAAAGGCAGCTGATGCAGGTGAATTGTATACATATCACTTTAATATTCTTAGAAGCATATTAGAAAAGACCGCGTCTTTTCATGGCTTTGCGCATTTTTCTTCGTGCATAAGAAAGGGAGAGGGCGGAGATGACCCTGTATACAAAAGAATACTCGACCTTTTGAGCCATGGTAATTATTCCTTGTTCGACCCCAAAGAAATGGTCGAAGAGAACAAGGAACACTTTAAAAGAATATTAAATAATTTTTTAGAAGATTACAATTTTAATCAAAATTTGTTCATGAATGAACAAAGTCAGGAGGCGCAAGAATGAACGATACACGACACAAACAATTAGGCGCAACCCTATGGGCCATAGCCGACAAACTACGCGGGGCCATGAATCCCGATGACTTCCGTGATTATATGTTGTCTTTTCTTTTTCTGCGCTATCTCTCCGACAACTATGAGGAAGCCGCAAGGAAAGAGCTTGGCAAAGACTATGAGCAATGTGAAACTGAAGAAAATAGGAAGGTGACACCACTGGCCGTTTGGTATGAAAAAAACAAAAAGGATGTGGCGACATTTGAAAAACAAATGCGCCGTAAGGTTCACTATGTAATTCAACCGGATTATTTATGGAGCAATATATATGACTTGGCAAGAACACAAAACGGCGACTTGTTAAAAATTCTGCAGCAGGGATTCAAATATATTGAAAACGAATCCTTTGACAGTTCGTTTCATGGTTTGTTTTCCGAGGTCAATCTCGACTCTGACAAACTCGGAAAAAAATATGAAACACGCAATAGAATGTTGTGCTCAATTATATCCGAAATTGCCGAGGGGCTTTCCGAATTTACTAACGAAAGCGACCTTTTGGGAAACGCCTATGAATACTTAATAGGTCAATTTGCGGCGGGTTCAGGCAAAAAAGCCGGAGAGTTCTATACTCCCCAGCAGATTTCAACGATCCTCTCTCGCATTGTGATACTTGATAGCCAAAATCCCAGTACAGGCAAAAAAAAGTATATTAATAATTTACTGGACTTTGCTTGTGGTTCAGCGTCATTGTTAATCAATGTCAAAAAGCATCTTGAACCAAACAGTATTAGCCAGATATATGGGCAAGAAAAGAACATAACAACTTACAACCTTGCTTGCATGAATATGCTTCTTCATGGATTTAAGGATTCTGAATTTCAAATTTTTCACGGAGACTCACTGTTAAATGACTGGGATATCTTAAACGAGATGAACCCGGCAAAAAAATTGAAATGTGACGCAGTCGTTGCAAATCCTCCTTTTAGCTATCGTTGGGAGCCTAACGATACACTGGCTGAAGATTTTCGCTTTAAAAGCTATGGACTTGCCCCAAAATCCGCAGCTGACTTCGCCTTCCTGCTGCATGGATTCCACTTTTTGAGTGACGAAGGCACGATGGCAATTATTTTGCCTCATGGTGTTTTATTCCGCGGTGGCGCGGAAGAGAAAATCAGAACGAAGTTGCTCAAAGATGAGAATATCGACACTGTTATTGGGTTGCCCTCAAATCTCTTTTTCTCAACAGGCATTCCTGTTTGCATTCTTGTGCTCAAAAAGTGCAAGAAATTCGACGACGTGCTATTTATTAATGCGAGCGAATACTTTGATAAAGGTAAACGTCAAAACGTCTTGTTACCTGAGCATATCGACAGGATTGTTGACACTTATCAGTTCCGCAAAGAAGAGGACAAGAGATATTCTCGTCGTGTGTCAATGGAAGAGATTGAAAAGAACGGTTTCAATCTCAACATATCAAGATATGTGAGCACAACTGCGGAAGAGAAAATTGTTGATCTTGCGGATGTGAAAAAGAACCTTGATGAAACTGAAGACGCCATAAAAAGGGCAAAGGCAAAGCATAATCAGTTCTTAAAGGAACTTGGTTTGCCGGAGTTGCCTTGAATCAGAAGATGTTGAAAGCTGATTATGCTGGCAACAAAAAATCGGAAAGCCTTTGCGCGAATACTGCTTGCGCAAATCTTTCTCGTTAGGGAACTTCTAAAAACATTCTCTTTTTGCTGTACCATTTTCGCAAACATCGTATTTTACGATATTGTGTTTTTGGAAATGCAGATTTTTAGAAGTTGCCTTTATTGTTTTGATGTTTGCTGGAAGAGTTTTCGGTGTTCTTTTAAGGGTAGGTGGATATTTGTTATCTCTTCGTTTTTTTGTCATGGTTCGTTTGGGCGTGTTTGTTTTTTAACGGAAGTTCCCTTTTATGCAGATAGATTTTTCGTTTTGTACTTGAAATAAAGGGTTTTTGTGAAAGATGTACCCAGTAAGTATAAGTTATTTTTGTTTTATTCTATATTTTTATTGTTTTAAGTACCCGGTGAGTTATCTTGTCTTGTTGCGATGGTTTGATTGGTTTCGGATTGGGGTGTTCCCATCTGAAATTTTTTACCCGAACAAGATGAACCTAGTTTTCCATAACAGAAAATCCGATGTACGTTGAAAAGTCCGTCCGTATCGATAAAAAAGGTATCGTTCACACATACTATTTTTTGTGTCAATCCCGCCGTGAAGGTCAAAAAATTATAAAAACGACCATTCTCAATATCACCAACTGGGGCGAAAAAATTGCGAAGCATTCGCCACTTTCTTGCAAAATAAAAAGTTATTGTCGCAAGTTGCAGAGAACATTCTCGAACCCACTCCTCCAAAACCGTCTTCAGATTTATCGCCTCCTAAACTGCCGGAAATCGTTGGCAAATTCTTGCTCGCATGATTGAGTTGATTTTTATTTTATTACGGCATTAACCAAAAAACAAATTGAAAAACTTCTCAAACAAAACGTGTTTCAATTATCCTTATTTGATGAAGAATTGAGCGAGGTGATTCTCGACAACGACAAACGATATATTGTGAAACGCAACCCGATACGCGCCGATGCGATAAACGCGAACCGTCGATCAAAAATGTTGAAACTTGCCAAAATTATTTCGGAACGTAGTCTGTATTTGGAAGAACATTCGCGTGCGAAATTATCGGCGGCGTTGAACTATTGCAACGACAAATTACGGCGGATGAATCTGCAAGGTTGGAACCAATTGGAAACGGATGAGAAGTGCAAGACCAGTCAATTGGAATTACGACCTGTTTTATGTGCGAAAACAAGATCGAACATGCGGACATGGTTTCGTTGTGATGTTATCGTACTTGTTAATACAAAAATTGCGGGAATATTGGGAAGCGTTGGACATGATTGTTGAGGAAGGAATTGAGTTCTTGGAAACGCTATGCACTGTTGACGATCCACTCGACGGCAACATCCTTGCCCTTTATGTTCTCAAACATCGCGAAGAACTCGAACAACTCCTGACGCTTGCCAATATCCCAATTCCTGAAATTTTCCCCGTAAAATTCAAAACAAAACTAAAAAATGTAGCCAATAAAACAAAAACAACAATTGACGTCAATAGACCTTTTCTCTAACTTCACATCAGGTTATTTAGGCAAAACAGGTGAATACAAAATAACTGTTTTTTGAATAGTGTTCGGTCTATTGATAGGGTTAGAGAAAAGGTCTAATACTAAAGTATTACTAACTTACGGCGGAAACTCTTGTTTGATTGAAAAGGAAATTCCGTTGTAAGGAAATAATACGGGAAATGTTCCGCATTGTTGCTTATTCCGCCGCAAACTCAGCAATCGTTTTCGGAGGAATGTCGCCGCGATGAGACGTTTGAATTTTCTCTTTATATTTTTTAATCTGTTGCTCCAATTTGTGAATCACCTGATCAATACACCCCCAAAGGTCTGACGACTGATAACTCGCAACAAAATCATGTTTGTGTTCCGCAGAAACATTGATTTCTACAAGCGGTTCATCCTCTTTTTTCAAGTCAACCACGACTTCAATTTGAGTCAGACGTTCAAAATAACGTCCCAGTTTTTCAACCTTTGCCAAAATTTTTTGCTCTGTAGTGTCACTGATAGCACCATGACGTGTTGAAACATTGATTTGCACGATTCAACTCCTTCGGTTTTATAAGTTTGGATGGAAAGCGGAAAACAGCAAAAAAAGCCGTTTCTTACATAAAGCTGATTTCCTCGAAAAGAAGGACACGTTATCTTTTTTCTTTTACAATAAAAATCCATTGCAATAGAAAAACGAAAATTTTCATGTCTCATACATCTTCATCACTCTCTATTATACGACTTTTACACTGATTTGGGACAATTTTTGAAGATAAGTTTCACAAAAAATTAAAAATTTTTGTCTTGTTTTCTATTTTCTGTTAAACTAGGTAGAATAATATAGGAAATAATTAAAATAAGTAACTATTCCGTCGCCTCTGAATTTACTATCTGGAGGCATGATTTATAGGAACTTCTAAAAACCTCCCCAAAATATTCGTAAGCCCTTATTTTTAAACGGTCACATTTGTTGAAAATGAGGTTTTTAGAAACTCCCTTATGTGACTTTGCCTGAAAAAATTCTTGCCTATTTTGTACATATTTTTTCAAATCATCCCTAAGGAACTGCGCGCAAATAACCTATCAAATACCATTCTTAATCGTATAGTTCCACTCTCCATGAAAATCATGTTTTTTGATTTTCACGTGAGCTAATTCTTTGTCGCTGACTTTAAT
>JAIRYX010000438.1 GCA_031267635.1 Planctomycetaceae bacterium | reverse complement strand
TTTGTTGTCCTAAATTTTGGCAATAAAATTTTATTAAATGTTCAAAATTTTGACTGAACGATTTTCAAAAACACTTTAATTTATAGTTGTTGTACTTTTTGAAAATGAAATTTTTAGAGGTTGACTCAAAATGTTTTCAATAGATATTCATTGAGTTCAGTCATGTTTTCTATATTTTGCGTGGTGAGAATTGTCATTTATTCGTAGAAAAACAAAGGTGCAATTTCGAGCAACGGGATGTATAGTATAAAGTCCCTTAATTCCTATTGAACACCTAAAACGTGAATTGCGTACGATATTTTTCGCGTTAACAAAATCAATGAAAATTGAAGGACGTTGGTACTAGTGGTAAGTCCTTCAATTGGTATTGATTTTTTAACGTGGAAAATACTGTAATTCACCTTTTAGGTGTTCAATAGGAATTAAGGGACTTACCACTAGATTGTCTTGTTTCCTATTGCATTGAGGCAGTAGGAAAATTTTATTACTGGAAAGGATTGGTATTACAATGATTATTCGTAATAATTTAGTAGCATTCACTTTATGTTTAGGAGTTTTCTCAACATCTTTATTGCTCAACCAACAGAAAAGAAAAATATAGAAGAAACAAATTTTTATGAAAATAATTGTTTCTTCTATGAGTTTCCCTTTGGAATTCCCGTCGCTTCATTTACGGGAAGATTTTTGCGTTTTTCTCCAGATGAAACCAAGGTTTTGCTATCTTCTTTTCCTGTTTCTCCAACCACATTTTCCCTTTATGACATAAAACAAGAAAAAATAATTTTATCATTTCAAAGTCCCTCCCTTGATACATTCAATAATGATGTTCATTTTGATATTGGTGATGAATATATTGCCTTTTCAATAAATGATCAAATAGAAGTATTTAATATAAACAACGGTAAAAAATACTGGTCTATCAGGGGAAAAAAATGTTTTTTTCAAAGCTCCTGTTTCATGTTAATTCAAAAAGATAGCGACTTATTGATATGTTACAATATCAAAACAAAATCTGAGTGTTGGAGGCTTTGTAAAAAAAATGCTATTTTAGTTGACTGTAATAATATGTATGGACTTATTGCTATCGATCAACAATATTCTTTAGTAAATCTAAAAACGGGTGATATTCTGGATACATTTTATGGTATCAATCCAAGATTTGATAAACATGGAAATTGGATTATATCTCAAAATTTTTCTTTCAATAACCGGTCATGTGCAAGCGAAAACGGCGCGCTTGTGTGCGTTTTTTTTGTCATTTGGTGTGTCGTTTTCGCTTGCACATATTGTTACGATAAATGTTATATTTAAGTTTTTTATTTTTATTAAGTGTTATTTATTTATTTAATTTATATTTGATGGTATTTAGTAGTGGTTGTTTGTATGGTTCTCTTCGTCTTAGCGGTCATGTGCCAGCGAAAAAGAGCCACTTGTGTGTCTGATAATTGTCAAAGCGTGGCTCTTTTTCGCTGGCACATGACCGCTTATCCAATGGTTACATCAATGATTTTCGAGATTTAGAGGTAGAAAGGTATTTTTCATGAAACTTTTTTATCTTGTCACAGCACCGCAAACAACCGGTTTTCTTCGAGGAAATCTTGCTTACATGAAAGCGAGGGGCTTTGATGTTATCGTTTGTTCTGCTCCAGGACAACAAATCCGTGAAACGGCAAAAATAGACCATGTGGAGTATTACGAAATCCCGATGTCACGTGAAATTAGTCCTTTGCAAGATATTGTTTCACTTTGGCGTATATTTCGATTGATGCGAAGGTTGAAACCAACTATTGTAAATGCAGGGACTCCCAAAGCTGCTTTGTTAGGAATGTTAACAGCAAAATTTTCATGCGTCCCTGTTCGTATTTTTCAACAAAGAGGATTACGAGTTGAAACAACCAAAGGAATCAAAAGAATTATTTTATGGTGGACAGAAAAAATAACTTGTCTTTGCGCATCAAAAATAATTTGTAACAGTCAAAGCATTTTGTATAGAATGATCGAATTGAAACCAGCTCCCGCAAAAAAACTAACCACGTTGTGTTTAGGATCGTCAAGAGGCGTTAATATCAATGATTACAATATAAATAGCGAGAATTTACTACATTCCAAGCAACTACAAAATAGCTATAATTTTTACCCAAACACTTTTATTTTAGGATTTATTGGGCGTATTGTTAAAGATAAAGGAATAACGGAATTAATCGAGGCGTTCAAAAAAATATTAAAAGCATTTCCTGATTCGCGTCTTGTAATTGTCGGCGAAGAAGAAGTTGGCGATTCGATTGATAAAAATGATATGGATTGGTTAAAGCAATCGCCGAATGTTATATTAACGGGACATTGTAAAAATGTTATTCCGATATATAACATTTTTGACGTTTTAGTTTTTCCATCTTATCGTGAAGGTTTTCCTAATGTTGTGATGGAAGCGGCGGCAATGGGAATACCGACGGTCGGATTCAACGCAACCGGTGTGATAGACGCTGTTGTTGACGGCGAAACAGGAACGATTATTCCGATGAAAGATAGCGGTTCATTAGCGGAAGCGGTGTTAAAATATCTCAACGATTCAGAATTGAGAATACGGCATGGAATCAACGGACGCAAACGGGTTGTCCGCTATTTTCAACCGCCGATGCTTTGGGAAGCGTATTATCAAGAATACTGCGAATTGCTCAAACAGAAAAAAATTCCGATTCCTAAACCGGACAAACAGCCGGAACCGTTGCCGTTGCTTGATCCCGAAGAAGATGAAAAAGAATTTCGCAAATGGTATGCGGTACGGGAAATCGCATTAAAAAAACAAAATAAAGAAAAAATATGCCGGATGTTAAATCTCAATATTGATGAAATAGAAAACATGATAGCAAAAAATTTATAAAGAGAATCAACATAATTTTACAGGAATCAATTGACAATGCGGTATTTTAATATAGCGGGACCTTGTAATAAGGCAAAACATTACATGATTGAGGCGTCCACTCGTTTAAACGGAGTGGAAACGCTAATTAACATGGAACAATACTTTGTGATTCACGCTGCGCGGCAGAGCGGAAAAACTACATATTTACAAGATTTGACGCAACGGCTCAATATGGTGGGAAAGTATTATGCGATTTATTGTACGCTGGAATCTTTACAAGGAATTACCGAACCGGAAAAAGGAATTCCTCAAATTGTCAAGACATTGAAAAACGTTCTTCGTTTTGTTGATATTCCTCATGCCTCGGAATTTGCAAAAGACGCTGATTATAGTGATTTTACAGGCGTTCTAATGACTGAACTAACCGTATTTTGTATGTCGCTTGATAAGCCGTTGGTACTGTTTTTTGATGAAGCGGATTGTTTAAGTGAAGGAACGTTAATCACTTTTTTACGACAGTTGAGAGACGGTTACAATAATCGGAGTTTTCGGACGTTCGTTCATTCCGTTGCGTTGGTCGGAATGCGGAATATTCGTGATTACAAAGCGAAAGTACGTCCTGAAAGTCAATCGTTGGGAAGCGCCAGTCCGTTCAATATTGTAAGAGAAGCGTTGACGTTAAAAAATTTCACAAACGAAGAAATTTTATCGCTCTATCAACAACATACTGACGAAACCGGACAGCAATTTGAAAAAGACGCCGTCGAATTGGTTTTTCAGCAAACACAGGGGCAACCTTGGTTAGTCAATGCCATTGCTTGCGAAGTTGTCGAAAAAATATTGAAAAACGACTCGGTTAAATCGGTAACGGCGGAATTAGTAGAGAAAGCGATTCAAACAATCATTTTGCGGCGTGATACGCACATTGATAGTTTACTGGAACGGCTGAAAGAAGAACGCGTACGCAAAGTGATTGAACCGATGATGCTTGGAGACGACGTTGATGTGACGACCGATGATTTTTATTATACTCGCGATCTTGGTTTGATTCGTGTTACGCCTCAAAAAATCGAAGCGGCAAATCCGATTTATGCGGAAGTCATGGTTCGTATGTTGAATTTCAATTTGCAAGACAAGCTTCAGCGAAATGCTCCGCTTTATCAAATTCCCCGTTATTTGCAAAACGGACGGTTTAACATGGATTTTCTGATGCGGGACTTTCAGCAGTTTTGGCGTGAAAACAGCGAGATATGGCTGGAAAAGATTGATTACAAAGAAGCTGCTCCGCACTTGATTTTGATGGCGTTTTTGCAGCGTGTTATTAACGGCGGCGGACAAATTGTCCGTGAATTTGCGGTGGGAACCGGACGAACTGACATTTGTGTCGTTTACGAAGATCAAAAATTTCCGATTGAACTTAAAATTCGGAGAAGTGAAAAAACATTTACCGAAGGGCTTGATCAAACGTTGCGTTACATGGATACGCTTGGTTGTACGGAAGGTTGGCTTGCGATTTTCGAGCAACGTAAAACCGTCTCATGGGACGAGAAAATTTTTATAACAAAAGAAACGGTTAATGGAAAAACGGTGACTGTGATAGGTTTATGATTGTAATAACATATTGGAGTATAAGAAAGAGATTATTCAAATTATGCTAAAACGTTTGATGGACATAACCGGCGCATTATTCGGATTGATTGTTTTTTTTCCTATTTTGTTAGTCGTTACTATTGGCGTGCGTCTTAAGATGGGGAGTCCTATTTTATTCAAACAGCAGCGTCCGGGATTGCATGGTAAACCGTTTTTTATGTACAAATTCCGAACAATGACAAATGCCAAAGATGAAAATGGTCATTTGTTACCCGATGAAAAACGTTTGACAAAGTTCGGTCATTTTTTGCGGAAAACAAGCATTGATGAGTTACCGGAGTTATTGAATGTCCTCAAAGGAGAAATGAGTCTTGTTGGACCGAGACCGCTTTTGATACAATACTTGCTGTTATATACGCAGGAACAAGCAAAACGGCATGGCGTAAAACCGGGAGTTACCGGTTGGGCGCAAATCAACGGACGCAATGCCATCAGTTGGGAACAAAAATTTGAATACGACGTTTGGTACGTTGATCATCAAAGTTTATGGCTTGATATAAAAATTATAGTTTTGACGCTTTGGAAAGTTATGCGGCGAGATGGCATTAGTGCGGAAGATCATGTTACGATGCCGTTTTTTGAAGGACAACATAATCATCAATAAAATTTTATCTGTATTATTATGAACATGCAGCTTCAGATTATCGGTGCAGGCGGTCATGCTAAAGTTGTTATTCAAACGGCGCGTGTCGCTGGTTTTGAACCAGTTGCGGTATTCGATGACAACGCCGCTCTTTATGGTCAAACGTTGTGCGGCGTGTCGATTGTGGGAGATGTTTCCGATATTAAAAAAACGAAGATAAAAAGCATTATT
>JAIRYX010000380.1 GCA_031267635.1 Planctomycetaceae bacterium | reverse complement strand
CCCCCCCCGACATATTCTTACACAATTCAAGAAAATTAAACGCTTTGTTCAACTTTTTCATCGCTGAAACTCTCCTAATTTTAAGTTTTTTGAAATGGACTGCCAAAATCACTGTGATTGGTGTCAGTCCAGAAATTATTCTATATATTATTATGCGCAGATACATTGAATCCGTCAATAGGAATTGTTGAGATCGAGAGTTTTTTTTTGAAAATATTCAAAATATTTTTTATACTTCAAAAAGAGAACGTTAAGGACAAGAGAGACTTGAGGGACATGATGAACAATGAGCGCTATCTTAAAAACGAATTTTCAAGTGAGAGAAGCATATTGGCATAAACGGTTCTTCCTGCATTTGGGGTTTTGAAATACCTTGTTCACTTTGATTCCAAACTATTATCTCATGTTATGCAGGGGACTCAATTCATTCCAAAATATGGTTACCTATATTAGGCAGCGTACAATAATAACTGTTCCGAATTGTGCCTACTATGTAAAAAAATCAACGAGCAATAACTCATTTTAAAAAACTTATTTGCACAAATCCCCTGCTTATTTCACATTTTGGAGAGGGCTTGATTTATAAAAAATCGCAACTATTCACTTGAGCAGTGCAGATTTATTTGATTTGAGCGACTAAAGAGTTACAAAGTTTTTATCTCAAAATCTCGACATCGGTGAATGCTGTGTTGGCTTTTTTAATGAGAGTGTGTGTAACATGAGTTAGGTCAATAAAATTGCTCAAACATTATCGGCAATTATTGGATCGTTGTGAGTTTTGTGGTATGCAACGATAGTATCCCACGCTTGTTGAGGCGTTTCGACAAAAGAAAATATTTCTAAATCTTCCGGCTGAATCACACCCGCTTCGACGAGATAATCAAAATTGATAACATTGCGCCAATATCCCTCACCAAAAAGAATGATAGGAAGTTGTTGCATTCGATGCGTTTGGCGAAGTGTTATTCCTTCAAATAATTCGTCGAGCGTGCCAAATCCGCCGGGAAAAACGACCAACGCTTTCGCACGTAACATAAAATGCAATTTGCGAATTCCGAAATAATGAAATTGAAAACAAAATTGACTGGAAATGTACGGGTTCGGACGCTGTTCAAATGGAAGTTGAATATTCAATCCGATCGAAGTTCCTCCGACGTCGTGCGCTCCACGGTTCGCTGCCTCCATAATTCCCGGTCCACCGCCTGTACAAATGACAAAATCACGACCGCTGTTTGCCGTAACGTTTTGATTAAACTGCGAAACAATTTGAGCGAACTCCCGCGCAAGATCGTAATACTTTGAGCATTTTAAGTGATTTTGTGCCGTCCGTAAATTCGCCTGAAATGCCATATTTTGCGGGTCGGATTTGAATTGCTGTTCTGCGTCTTCAACCATTCTTTGTGCAACATCACCCGACAAAAATCGCGCACTCCCAAAAACAATCACTGTCGAGCAAATATGTTCCGCTTTCAGAATAATCTCCGGTTTCACCACCTCAAGCTGAATCCGGTACGCTCTCGCTTCTTGGCTATTGAGAAATTTTTCATCCTCATAAGCCAAAATATATCCGGGAGAATCAAGCAACAATTCTGTCTGCCGATCACGAAATTGAAGTTCCTCGTTGTTATAAAATTGCCGTTGTTGCATGTTTTTTCTGTTTAGAGAGGGAAACGAATATATTGCATGATAAGATTAAATATATCATATCATAGTAAACAAAGGTATACTCATCAAAAGCCGCTTCCCAAAGACCGTTTGGGTTGCGTTGACTGAGTGTTTGTACCGCTTGCATTTGTTGTTGAAGCGTTAGGATCAACACCGGTTAGTGCTTTGGAAAATGCGTTGTAAGCGGATTTGTTTTTCGACATGGCTTTTAACGCAGATTGATATTGCCCTAAAGAACGTTTGACGCGTCCTTTTTGTTCCAAGAGAGAACGGATTTTGCTCTTCGATGTCAAATAAGCCGTCAAACCCTCTTCCGACGTGTTCAGCGATTGCTTAAACATCGACAAGCTAACCCTTTCGTCATGGATTTGTTCACCAATTTTCTTTCCCGAATTTGCCGTGCGCACTTCTTCCATCATTTCTGCCGTATCCGCCAAGTGCTTTGCCGCGACAATATACACCATATTCAGCCATTCATAAGGCGCATCATTGTTAACTTCAACCAACGTCATTTTTAGTTGATTGATACTTGCCACGCCGGAACTTTGTCCGCTTTCTCCAGTCGAACTGCTTTCCGACATATAACTATCAGCCGAAGACAGAGACGTATCGTCATTTGTGTAAGAGGACGTCGCGGGGGCTACCATTGCCCCAGAATCAAACGACGTCATAGAATCACTTGAGAGCAAGTCGGACGACGGCGAAGATGTCGGTTTCTTTTTTTTGATAAGTTCCGGCGGATTTTTTCCCATATTTCGAGAAATGATATTCAATCCGGCTTGCATAGTCAAGATAAGCATTTGTGTTTTTTCTTTTTGCAACATAATTGCTTTCGATTCGGCATTATGATAACGTCTCAGAACTTTCGCAAGCGCGTCTAAAGCGTTAATGTCACCGCCTTCGCCGAGAATTTCGATGCAAATCTCATCAAGATTTTGGTCGCCTTCTTGGAATTGAGTAATAATATCGTTTTGAGAAACGCTGCCCATTTTTTTCAAAATGCTCTTAACAATGTCGGCGAGCTGTGGATTTTTTAATCCTTTGATCAATGTTGCGCTTGCGCGACGGTCGCCGACTTCGCTGATTGCATCGGCAGCAGCTTCTACGATAGCAGAATCTTTTGACTTTAATAGCGGAAGTAAATATCCCGCAGAATCGGAAGCATCCGGTCGTCCAATGTATTGGAGTGCACGGATCAGAGCGATTTTAGCGTCCGTTTTTATCATTGGTGAAACAATCGCCGGTTTAATGGCAGTTTGCACAGAACCGCCGATATTAAAACATAATTGCGTCGCTAATTCCCTATCGGTTTGAACTGTGTTGAGCACCGCCGCAAGCACACGCGGATCGGCTTTGTAATTAGGAAACACCGTTATCAATTCCAACAAAGACGTTTTTTTCTCCGTTCCGATCTCGTAAGGAGAAGACGGCGGCGGGCTATTGCCCATCATATCTCTATTTTCCTCTGATGTATTTTTTTCTTGTCGAGCGGCGGCTTGCTGTTCTTCAAGCAATGCAATCGTGCCGTAAATATCAGCAATACCGTCGTCGGATACAACGCACCACGCTTTGAGCAACGTGATTTGCTGTGTTCCTTTCGCTTTTAATACGGCTTGTTTGAGATTGCATGCCATCAATACTCGCATATGAACGTCAAAATAGCGATTTGCTAAATTTGTTACCAGCGTTTTGGGAATATTTCTAAGTGGAGTCGTAACGTTGGGCGAAGCCATCCTATCTGACGGCGAATTTCCAGACGGCGACATATCTCTGTAAGAATCCGACGTTGAACCATCCGGCGATATTGAAGATGTTGGCGTTTTAACGAATTGTTGTTTCTTCAATTGCATTTGCTGACGCTTTTCCGTAACCATTGAATCCATTGAATCCGCAAGCAACTCGCACAACGACATAACTTGTTCGGCATTGATTCCCGGTCGGCAAAGCATGGCGGCTTGTTCTGTCCAAGTTAATTTTTTGGGCGGCGCTTTTGGGGCTTGTGCACCATCGTCAGAAGCATCGGGCGAAGGAGACATTAAATCATTGAGACTTTCGTAAGAAGAATTCTCGCTATAGCTACCGTCGGGATTGTTCGATTTTTTCTTTTGTGCGGAAATATTGTTCAAATCATTTTCAAAAGACGTCGGCGTCACAGTTTCTTTTAACGAGCTTGCCACAATATCGCTGAAACAAAGATCGCGATAGTTATCAATCTGACTTGCAGGACGTTCTAATCCGACAGCTTTCAATGCGTTGATTGTAGCGGTTGTTTCCTTCCACATCCGCGCCGCGCCGGTCTTTTTCCAATCTGTTTGCCGCGAATAGACATTGATCACAAAAATTAAAGTCGCTTTAACGTCCAATTCATTGAGAATTTTTTCTAACTCTTTTGCTGCGCCAGCAATATCATCAGGTTTGTCTGTTGTGAATTTTGGAATAAGAGCGTCTATTTTTTTCGTTCCGACAATAAACGCATTGAGTAACGTATCCGGTATTTCCGTTTCATTCACACTGTCAATAACCGGCATGAGTTCTTTGAAAACCTCATCGTTACCAAACATTGTGAGCGTTCCTTTTAATATTTCTCTGATCGTCGACGGTGTTTTATCCTGCTCCTGTTCTTGCGCAAAAAGAAATTGTGTTCCGCCTAATATAACAACCGTCAAACCAACGGTCAGAAAATTGAAAACGCAAGCGTACGAGCGATATTGATTTGTTTTCATTGTGAAATCCTCAAATTTTCGGTTCAAGTAAGATTTGAAGTGGTCGGTAGAATAACGTCACTTTTTTATTGTACAGTGGTTTTGTGTAAAATGCAAGCGTAAAATCTTATTGTTATAAGAGTGTTTTTACCGCAAAGAAATCTCCAAACAAATATTTGAGCAGCATTTTTTGAAGATTAAAGCCGCTCGACTAACATGCCGCCGTCAAGCATGATTACTTGACCGGTTGTGTAAGGAAGACCGCCGCTCGCTAATGTTACCACTGTTTGACCAATATCCGACGGCAGTCCCCACCGCGGCTGCAATAAAATCCCATCATGGATTAATTTTGTGTATTTTTCTGTTACGGCTTCGGTCATATCGGTTTTTATCAATCCCGGACGAATTTCAAAAACAGGAAAACCAAATTCCGCCAACCGTACTGCCCACAGCTTCGTTGCCATACTTACGCCGGCTTTAGAAATACAATATTCTCCGCGACTCACCGACGCAACCGCCGCACTGATAGAAGAAAGATTGATAATACACCCTGAAAAATCAGGTGTTTTTGATTTTTGCGCAATCATCAATTTTGCAATCTCTTGCGTGAGAAAAAACGGACCGGTCAAATTGATCTTCATTAACCATTCGTAATTTTCTTCGGTCATCTCCAACAAATCCGCTCGAACCCGCGCTCCTACTCCGGCGTTATTGACTAAAAGGTGAATTGCTCCGAAATCGTGTTGAATTGCTATCAACATTTTTTCGCGATTAGAAGATTCGGCGACATTGCATTGATAATATTTCACTTTTGGTCCGAATTTTTCAAGTTCCGACTTTTTATCGGCGACCATTTCCGCATTTTTCGTTCCGCAAACGGCAAGTTGCCAACCGTTTTTGGCAAGAGCTTCCGAAATTCCCCAGCCAATTCCCCGCACACCACCAGTTACTAACGCTGTTTTTGTCATTTGAATTTTTTTCTCTTATTTTGTGGATCTATAAACTTAGGCATGACTGACATACCTATAGGAGATTTCTAAAAATATCTCCCAAATATTCGTAAGCCCTTATTTTTACTGGTTACATTTGTTGAAAATGAGGTTTTTAGAAGTTCCCTATAGCAAGAAATATTAAACGAGGAGCATTACTTTAAAAAATAAATTTCCAAGTGGGATGAGTCTAAGCGTTCCATGATAGTGTCCTTCAACTTTTCAAGCGTGTTTTCTTTGCTATTTCACATTTTGGGGAGGGACTGATTTATAAAATACTGTAACGACTCAGTCGGTCAAACCCAATAAATCCACATTGGGTGTCTCCATTGACTGGTTATCCGAAAGATGTTACTATTGCAGCCCTTATATATCAAATGTCCATTAGTAGCCAACAAAGCTCCCAAAACTCGCCCTTATGCCCTTATTTTTTCGATCATTGGATTGTTACCAAAAAAAATTAAATGAAAAATAAGGGAATAAGAGCATATATTGGTGGTACAATTCGTAAAAACATAAAGTCATTTGTCAAACCGTTTTAAAATTCGTTTTCATCTGCCGCTCATTCTTCCTCCGGCAAAAGATATGCAAAGTAACAATTCCATCCATGGTCAGGTGTTGCAGCGTTGTACTCAAACGAATAATCAGGAAAAACCGCCATGATTTTGTTAAACGTTTGCTCGTATGGCAACGTGTTGTCCGAAACGTAAAAATAAAACGTACATTTTCCGTCCAACGTCACACGCCCTGGATAAACCGTGTCAAATTTTGATTCCATCGTCGTCACAAGCGAATCTTCGACAGCATTAAGCGTTTCGATTTCCGCGTCGTCCGGCATTCCGTTTTCGTCTGGTTTTAGGAGGTTTAATGTCAAACGAATTAAAAAATTTTTCCCTTCAATCGGCGCAAAACCCGCCAGTCCCAAATCGACAAAGAAAAATCCAACATGGCTCTTATCGTCTACATAAGAAATGTAAGATTTCCAATCTTCACTATATTCGGATTCATTGTGAAAAATCATTATTTAAGCCATTGCAAAAATTTAATGATGGTTAATATTTCTTATTTTAATCTTTTTATTTCGTTGACTGACGATCCGGTGGATTTCACTATATCATTATCAGGACAATCCATGATGTTGCATTGCTTCTATTATCTCTGTTTTTGCCTTCGTTTTTTAACGCCTAATTCAAAAAATCAAACTTGTGTAATTCCGGGAACAACAAACTTTTGACATAAATCCGCAATTTCCATGCGAATGACCGGCGCAACGGCATCAATGTTTTCGATATTTCGACATACGCGATCAATCCAGCCCGCAATGAGTTCCATTTCCGGATCTTTCATTCCCATTGCGGTCAGCGACGGCGTGCCGAGCCGGACGCCGCTGGTAATAAACGGACTGCGGTAGTCGCCTGGCACCATGTTGAAATTGGCGATAATTCCCGCTTTGGCAAGGGATTGCGCTGCGTCTTTGCCAGTAAACTCCTTTTTGCGAAAATCCAAAATCAGTAAATGCGTATCCGTTCCTCCGCCAGCGAGGTCATAACCGCGTGCCAAGAGCGCGGCGGCTAATGCTTTTGCATTTTTGACAATTTGCTTACCGTATTCCCGAAATTCCGGCGTCATCGCATCTTTGAACGCAACCGCCATCGCCGCAATTGCGTGTATATGCGGACCGCCTTGCAAGCCGGGGAAAACCGCACGATCAATTCGCTTGGCAAGATTCAATTTGCTGTCGGAATGATATTGTTGCTGATAGCGGTCTTCCGTTTTCGAAAGCAAAAATCCGGCACGCGGTCCACGCAGCATTTTGTGGCTTGTACTACTCACAACATCGCAATATGGAATCGGATCAGGATGTTCGCCCGCGATAATAATCGCGTTAATATGCGAAATGTCGGCGACCAAATAAGCGTCAATTTCATTTGCAATTTCCGCAAACTGCTTGTATTCAATGACATGCGGATAAGCGGTAGCTCCAACCCAAATCATTTTCGGACGTTCTTTTTTGGCAATTTCCCGAATTTGCGTCAAGTCAAAACGTCCGGTGGACGGATTGGGACCGTAAGGTACCTGAATATAATCTGTACCGGAAAAGTTGACTTTCCAGCCGTGCGTCAGATGTCCGCCTTCGGGAACTGGCATTCCCATTATTTTGTCGCCGTATTTCAAAATCGAGCGGTACACGGCTTGATTAGCAGGCGAACCGCTGTACGGCTGAACATTGACGTGCTCCGCGCCGAACAATTTTTTTCCGCGTTCTATCGCAAGATTTTCGATTTGATCAACAAATTCGTAACCTTCGTAATACCGCGCACCGGGGTAACCTTCACAATATTTATTGGTCAACGTCGAACCACACGCTTCCATCACGCTGAACGGCGCAAAACTTTCCGACGCAATCATTTTTAATGTTGATGCTTCATAAACCGTCTGTTTTTGGATTAAGTCGTAAATTTCAGGATCATTCTGCTTCAGATGAGGGTAACGTTCAACGGAATTGGACATAATTTCACTTCACTTTCTGGACACAGGTATCGCAACTCTATTTTTCGGACATCTTCCCGTAAAATTCTTTTAACTAAAATACACAATGTTTATCTCTATTTATGTATTATAGCTACAAGATTTCTCATTATATCTTTTTTATGACTTTTTCATAGGAGTAGAACACAGAATATTTATGCGTTTTCTAAATCCATTCTTTCCAAAACATGAAAGGGAACTTCTACACAAAAGTATTAACACAAGTTTTGGTAATATATATCGATTGCGTAGCATAGTTGGGGAAATTATTGTTTAGATATTTTGGTATTGCATTTTTTTTGTTCATTTTTTATTATTTCCGGTATGGTTTTCAAATAGAATTAGGCGATTTACGCCTCACGGAGCGTTATTTTA
>JAIRYX010000353.1 GCA_031267635.1 Planctomycetaceae bacterium | reverse complement strand
TTGCCCTATTTTGCTCTAATATTTTCCGATAAACTTGTAAATAGCCACACATCACCTGACGTTTTGTTGAAACAACTATTTGAAAATTAAAAACTTAAACCCTTAACTTAATACCTATGAGCTTCACCCATACCGGCTACGGTATAATTCATCAATCTATTGCATTTCTTATGAAGGATGTTAGGATATATGTCGCGTGATGCTAATTGGTTGCTCTATGGAGCGGCGCACAAGATGTTTTTTTTGCCAATAGATCGTCTCTAATTTGCAGGAAGCAAAGACCAAATTATTGGCATTGTAATATCAACGCCAATATCGGCGATAGGCTTTAACTCTTGAACAACCGCTTTGCGTTGCTGTGTTTCCGTGTTCCAGTTTCGGAGATTTTACAACAGCCTGAGTAAGCTATTGGCGTCTTTCCCAAAAATTAAAACTCACACGAAAAAAACGAATTATTAAATTTAATATGAAAAAGACGACTAAAAAGATTGTCAAAAAATATGCTAAAAAGGCAGCAAAAACTACAGTAAAACATTCCCAAAAATCTCCTGACATATCGCAACCATCACAACCTGTCGGCACACTCAACAACGAACAGAAAAAAGCGGTTTCTCACTCCGGCGGACCGCTTTTAATTATCGCCGGTGCCGGAACCGGAAAAACGAAAACATTGGTTCATCGTGTTGCGTGGTTGATCGGGCAAGGTATTGAGCCGTCCCGAATTCTTCTTTTAACGTTTACTCGCCGTGCCGCGTTTGAGATGTTGTATCGGGTCGATGATGTGTTGCAACAACAAGCCCGCCAAAAAACATCTTTCGTTGATCATCGTAGTATTTGGGGCGGAACATTTCATGCGGTTGCAACACGTCTTTTGAGAATGTACGGTAATGCGATCAAATTGCCTCGTGATTTCACGATTCTTGATCGAGGCGACAGCGAAGGGTTGATTGGAACGATTCGTGCGGAAATGAAGTTGGACAAAGCAGCACTTAAATTTCCAAAAAAAGGAACATGTATGACCATTTACAGTCTTCATGCAAATTCGCGCGTTCCTGTTAAGACGCTTGTCGATCAACGTTTTCCTTGGCTTAAATCGCATACCGCAAAACTTGTGCAGTTATTTGACACATACGAAAAACGAAAACTCAACGCCGCAACTCTTGACTACGACGATCTGCTTATTTATTGGCTTAAATTGCTGGAAAACAAGGAAGTTGTCAAAAAAATAACAGACCGATTTGATCATGTTCTTGTGGATGAATATCAGGATACGAACGTCGTTCAGTCTGATATTTTGCGATTACTTTGTCCGAAGGGCAAGGGGCTTACGGTTGTTGGCGATGATGCGCAGTCGATTTATTCTTTTCGTGCCGCGACAATCCGTAACATTCTCGATTTTCCGAAACAATTTTCCGGTACAACTGTTGTTACGCTTGAGCAAAATTACCGGAGTACGCCGACTATTTTGAAAACAACCAATCAAGTGATTGATATTGCCAAAGAGCGTTACACAAAAAATTTACGTTCCGATCAAGAGCCGGATGTTAAACCGATTCTTTTTAGATGTTATGACGACAATATGCAAGTTCAATTTGTTGTTAGTGAAATTTTACATCTTAAAAAGCAAGGTATTCCGTTCAAAAATCAGGCGGTTTTATTTCGGGCTTCTCATCACAGTTTATTGTTGGAGACGGAACTTGCCAGAAAGAAAATTCTGTTTCACAAGCATGGCGGATTGAAATTTGTTGAGTCGGCTCATCTCAAGGATTTGATTTCGTTTTTACGTTTTGCGGAAAATCAACGCGACGAAACGGCGGCGGTTCGGAGTTTATCGCTTTTGTCTGGAATTGGTGAAAAAAAGGCGTTGGTGTTAGCGCAGGATTTTGTTGCGGCGGAGGATTTTGCGCAAGGTCTTGTCAAATGGAAAAAATGGAAACCGCCTAAATCAACGGGTAATATGTGGACAAAATTTCTCAAACTGTTTGAAGAATTGACAAGCGGGTCGTTGTCTCTTGAGCGGCAGATTGCTTTGACGCTTAAATTTTATACGCCTATTCTTGAAGACAAATATGACGAACACAAAACGCGGCTTGCTGATTTGGAACAATTGCGGGAGATTGCTTTGAAATTCAAGGACAGAACGGAGATGTTGACTGATTTAACGCTTGATCCGCCGTCTTCAACAGAGGAATTACCGAACAGAAATAGGAAGCAAGCGGATGATTATTTGACATTGAGTACGATTCATTCGGCGAAGGGTTTAGAGTGGAACAGTGTGTTTGTCATTAATGTGAGTGATGGTTTTATTCCATCGGACAAGGCGACGGACACGGAGGGAGTGGAGGAGGAGTTGCGGCTATTTTATGTTGCGATAACAAGAGCGCAACAACATCTCTACATTTGCAGCCCAAAATGTTTTTTCAGTAATTTCAACAGTTGGAGCAATGACGACGGTTATCGTGATTTGAGCCGTTTTATCGATCACAAAGTCAAAAAAACATTGCAAGAAAAAAAGTAAAATATACCGAAAATGGTATACTCAAGCTATTTTAAAATTCCTGAAGCTGCGGTAAACCTGCAACGCAGAGCGTTAGGCAAGCGCAACAACGTGAAGCGGTTGTTCAGGGACGAAGCAAAAAACATCTTTTTCGGGGACGGTTATTTACTTTCGCAACCAAGACGTAAGAATTTTTGACAATTCGTATATTTTTCCGGCAATTTCACGAAACTCGGATTCATTCTCATAATTCGGCAAGTCGTCTGATACTTGCAGGTAGGTTCCATAACCTTCTGCTGGAATTATCTTCACCCAATCGGGCAACTGTGGAAACCCACCGAGTCCATTTGAGATATATGTTAACCAACCCACCGCGTCAATATCGATACCAGTATACCTTTTGATGAGTGAAAGAGATGGTGTTACATGACCATTTTTAGGTCTCCAATGTTTCAAAAACAGA
>JAIRYX010000150.1 GCA_031267635.1 Planctomycetaceae bacterium | reverse complement strand
TTGGATAATCGTAATAACGCATTGGATTTCTGGCAAACAGCAACCAAAACTACCCGTGTTAAGTCTGCAGGAACACAATTACCGCCTCTTGGAAACATACGTCTTGCGATTTTAGAATCTGGTCAAAAGGAAGTCCTTGGTTCTTTTTGGGCAGAAGGAATATCAGCAAGTTCTTTTTCGCAACTATTAACTGCTCAACACAAATCGAAAAGTGCTTTGAATGGTTCTGACAGTACTTATGTTTCTGTCATTAGTTTTTGAGTAACTATTCAGTCGCTCAAAGCCAATAACTCCGCACTTGGATCACTGTCAAGTTACGTGTCGTGAATAGACTCCTCGCAAAGGGGAAAGACATAATTCAATTCGCTTTGCCTAAATAGTTTCTGATGATTTCATTTTTGGGAGGCAATATTGGAAAACGCAATAGAAAACTATGGCGTCAGTTGATCAAGCCAAAGAAATCCGCACTGGTAACTGCATCGCTACCCGAACGGCTTTACTATTGTAGCCCTTTTATTTATCAAGTTTCCTTATAGTAGCCGACATAGCCCCCCAAACGCGCCCTTATGACCTTATTTTTTAGATCATGGACTGTTATCAAAGATCAAAACTAAACGAAAAATAAGGGAAGAAGGACGCGTATTGGTGCAATTCAGGCTACTAATGGGATTTTATAAATAAGAGCTGAAATTGTAATATCTTTCGGTAAAATTGACCGCCGCAAGTCATTTTGAATTCCTATAATTTGGTTAGAAGATTCGCTTGAAGTACGGCCGTATGGAAATCAATGGCATCTCAATCAATATGAAACAAATTCTACTTTTGTACAAGGGTGTTCGACACCTAATTCTGATGAAGATATTGACCGTAGTGCTGCCGGCGGTTATACTGTTTATCATTCTGGAGATGGTGAAATAGGAATTGATACTAATACGATTGTCCAAAATTATCTCACAACGAAAGTTAAGCAAAAGATGAACAGGGAGTAGGAGCAATGAGATAGGAAAAAAGTATTATGGTTCATTTACCTATCCCCCATGTTGATGTTGATAACAATGGGAGTTATGATTAATATGGTATGGTATTATGGAAGGTGATCAATTGTCAATCAGTACATAGGCGTTGTCTTGATGCTACCGATGATAATTGCTTTATGATCTGTTTGTTGTCTGCGGTGATGTGTCAAAAAAAGCTGGAAACAAAATATTTTTTCTTTATTAATCGTATCAGCACATACTATATATCCCATTTTAATGTTTCAAAATTATATAGGAGAATCAAATTTATTACCTGTGTCGTATCGCCATTGGGTCTATTGTATTGCTCCTTAGGTGGATTCATATCAAGAATTTATCCTTTTTTGCATTGGATAGGATTTGTGACCCACATACCGTTAGCAATAATTGGATTGTTATGGTTTATATGCTTATGGATTTATACAATTTTTTGTTTCATTACAATGTCACGGTCGTGACGAAATCAATACTTGTATACTTCTCACTCTTGAACATTCAGTTTTTAGACAATGTATATCGTTCATCATGTCCCAAAATTTCTTTTTGTCCCTAATGTCCCTTTGAGAATGAAAATCGAATTTTAAAGTGCTGCAAATATTTTTAGAAAGTCGTCAAATGTCACACAATTATTCTCCTCAAACCGCGACGTTTCCTGTTGTTCGGATGCGGCGGTTGCGTTACAACAAACTTATCCGCGAGTTGGTGCAGGAAAACGCAGTCACAGCGGATAAACTGATTTATCCGTTGTTTATACGTCAGGGCAAAAATATTCGCACGCCGATTAACTCCATGCCGGGCGTTTTTCAACTTTCAATCGACGAGTTGGTGCGTGAAGTCGAAGAATTGCGGACGCTTGGAATCGGCGGAATTTTATTATTCGGCATTCCCGACGTGAAAGATAGTTGCGGTTCCGACGCGACCAGCGATAACGGTATTATCGCGCAAGCGGTTCGCGCTGCGAAAGATGCCGCGCAAAATAAATTGTTGGTCATTACCGATCTTTGTTTTTGCGAATACACCGATCATGGTCATTGCGGAATCCTTACCAACCGAACCGGACAAACAGACGTAGACAACGACGCGACGCTTAAAATTATCGCGGAACAAGCTCTCGTTCACGCACGAGCGGGAGCGGATTTAATAGCTCCAAGCGGTATGATTGACGGAATGATCGGTGCGATTCGTACCGCGTTGGATATGAATCAATTTGAACATTTGCCAATGATGAGTTACGCGGCGAAATACGCAAGTGGATTTTACGGACCGTTTCGTGAAGCGGCGGAAAGTACGCCGCAATTCGGCGACAGACGTTCTTATCAGATGGATCCGGCGGCGGCGGCACAACAAGCTTTGCGGGAAGTTGAATTGGATTTGGCGGAAGGCGCGGATATTGTGATGGTCAAACCGGCGATGGTTTATCTTGACATTATGCGGATGGTTCGAGAACATTTCCCAAATGTGCCGTTAGCGGCGTACAATGTTTCCGGCGAATACAGCATGATCAAAGCCGCCGCCGAACGCGGTTGGATTGACGAAAGCCGTATTGTCCGTGAAACATTGACCGCCATTCACCGCGCCGGGGCAAGTATTATCATCACTTACTGGGCAAAAGATATTGCAAAAAATGTACTGTGAAGTCTTTTTCAATCGACTTGGAATTTTATATCGCTATTGGGGTTCAGTTTGCCTAATGGATGGCAAAATTGATTCCCTTCCCAAAATACGAAATAAGCAGAAGGATTAAAAATTACTGCTTATTTCACATTTAAGGGAGGGATTTATAAAATACTGTAGGGAATTTCTAAAAACCCCCATCAAATATTTGTAAACCCTTATTTTTCAACGGTCACATTTGTTGAAAATGAGGTTTTTAGAAGCAAAAGTATTAACACAAGTTTTGGCAATATATATCGATTGCGTAGTATAGTCGGGGAAATTATTGTTTAGATATTTTGGTATTGCATTTTTTTTGTTCATTTTTTAT
>JAIRYX010000183.1 GCA_031267635.1 Planctomycetaceae bacterium | reverse complement strand
CCGATATTTTCCTTCTTTTTCGCATCAACGGAAATCATCGGTTGCTTCGCTGATATTTCTTGCTTTATGTGTTCATTGATATATTCAAATTGAGCGTTACGGTCACAACGACTACAGCCATCGCGTGTCTTGCGATTCGCTTGCAACGAATACCCTAACTGCTTCAATAATCGGCGAACCGATGTCATACCGCAAGTGTATCCATCGGCATTGAGTGCTGCCGCGAGTTGACGAATGCTCTTACTTGTCCATTTCAACGGACTCATCGGATCGCCGCGTGTGGACGATTCGAGATGCAATTGCAATGCGTCAAGAAGATGCGGTTACTTTGCTGTGATTGTTTTCTTTCCGCCGCCGGGCTTGCGGATTCGTTGACTTGCAACATGTTGTTCGGGCGCAAAAAAAAACGGAAATACTATTGTATTTATCCCGAATGTTGCTTACAATATCGTTTTGCATGTAAAAATTATATCATGTTTGCTTGGAATAGACAAGGGCACTTTGATAGATTATTTATGCACGGATACTAAGGGAATTTTATAAATAAGGGCTGCAATTGTGATATTTTTCGGTAAAATTGACTGTAGAGAACTTCTAAAAAACTCACTTTCAACAAATTCTACCATTGAAAAATAAGGACTTGCTGATATTGGGAAGAGGTTTTTAGAAGTTCTCTGTAGTACAAAGTCACGCAATTTCACTTGACATCTTTCAACATAAACACACACCTATTTTAACATGAAATATCTATAAATTTGACATTTTTCATATCAAGGGAAATTGAGGAACTTCGTACTACCCAGTTGTCCGGCACGGATTTATGTGGTTTGATCAACTAACTAGTTACAAAATATCACAATTGTTATTCTATTGAATTACTACAAAAATAAAATATTCTCGATTGCGAATGTTGCCAACTTTGAGAGATAGAGTAATATTGAAGTTTTGAAAACTCTTTATTTATCAAAAACACACCGTAAACAAACCGAAAAATTAAAATGAATTTTGCTTTAAGTATTGAAAAAAACGCACGTCATTTGCTTAATGAGGAAACACCGCTACAAACGGTAATGGAAGAGGCGCAACGATTGACAGCGCAACATTTTTCACTGCATTCTTCTTGCGGAGGAACAAAGGGCAGACATTGGCGGATGCAGCTTTACGTTCCGATTTACGTTTCCAGTTTTTGCGTCAATCAATGTTTGTATTGCGGTTTTCGCTCGCCGCATTCGATTCAACGCAAACATTTAAGCGTCGAGGAAACCGTTGGCGAATCTCAATATTTATTACAACGCGGATTCAAAAGTCAGTTGATTGTCGCGGGAGAATCGCCGAAAGTGTCGTCCACGTACCTTGCCGAAATCATACGACATTTACGGTTGATAGACGTTGTTCCGTCCATTGAAGTCGCGCCGATGTCGGTTGAACAGTACGAGGAAATTGTTGCGGGCGGTTGTCACGGAATCACATTATTTCAGGAAACATTTGACCGGACATTGTACGCGAAATATCATCCGGCGGGTCCGAAATCGAGTTATGAATGGCGAGTTCACGCTTTGGAACGCGCCGCTGAAGCCGGGATGCCGCGAATCGGTTACGGCGTTTTACTCGGACTTGCCGAGCCGCAACGGGAACTCATTACCATGATGGAACACGCGGCGAAAATGACGGCGAAATATCCTGATCGGACTTTTGCATTTAGTTTGCCGCGTATTCACGAAGGACCAACCGGCTTTGCGATTCCGTATCAAGTTACGGACGAACTTTTTGTGCGGATGTATTGCGCATTACGGATTGTTTTTCCAAAAGCCGAACTGGTACTTTCGACCCGCGAAACGCCGGAACTTCGCAATCGGCTTGCGTCGCTTTGTATCACGCAAATCAGCGCGGAAAGTAGCACCGAACCCGGTGGCTATGTTCTCAACACTCAAAAAAAATCCGACAGCGCAAAACAAAGCGGCGGAAATTTTAACGGTCAATTTCTCATCACCGACAACCGCTCCGCCGAAGAAATCGCCGATTGGCTGACGCAATACGGACACGACGTGCAATGGTAAATAATATTTCTGGTTTTATATGTTCATTTTTTGATGAGATTGTCTTTTACGCCGCCATGCAACTCCAAGCATTGTCAAACCGCCAAACGACCAAAATAAGATTGTTGCCGGTTCCGGTGTTGCCACGCGGTTATCAACTTGGCGTACCAGATATAAAACATCTCCCTCAATTGGAACATAACCACTAAAATTTGGTCCTACTTGATAATCATATAAATTCATGGCAAAGACGGAATACTCTCCCAAGTATGGTGTAATCCAATTAATATTTTGCCATTGATTCAGACCGGCTGGATCGTATGAACTGAACCACACGCTTTTGCCAGTATTATCACCAATAAGATGAAGCAAATACGTATTTGTCGCCCAAGCAGAGGAATCATAATCATTACTTTGTAAGACCGTAATCGCTTCAGAAAGGTTTTGCAACTCGTTACCATAACTGGGTAGACTCGAAATTTGTCCTAGTGCATATCGTGCATAAAGATAAGCCGCCCCAAGAGTTAAAGCCGTGCCATTGGACAATCTTGTCGTACCATCGGAATAATTTAATTTTCCACGAAGCTCTTCTGATAACGGAGCATTGTTCAAAGCAAACGAGGAAAAGTAAAAGTCGTCCCCGAAATAATACCCAGAATCTCCCAATTCCGTTTTAAACCTGCCAACGTCATAACTAAGTCGGCTAGGATCAACAAATCCCGACGTTGTGGGACTGTATCCGTCAAGGATACTTCGAATTTGTCCACCACCGTAACTAACGTCGATAACTTGAACTCGTTGAAAACTTTGAGGTTGAGCTCGTAGGACTATATCCAGACCTGAACTGAACCGTGAATTGAATGTCGCGGCATAACGTTCCGCGTCAAAGTCCGCCAGAACGATATTGTGTCCTATCAGAGATAAAGCGGAAACCGCCAGTAAAAGCAATCGTTTTTTCATACGTTTCATTGTTGTTCTCTATGGAACTAAAGTGTTTTGTTATTGTTCACCAAGACGATACCTGCTGTGAAAAGTTTAGAAAATCTCAACATCGGTATTTGTCTTCTTAATGATATTTACATTATCTTAACATGCGTTTGATTTTGCAATAGTGTTATGATGGGGAAAGCTTTTATTTTATAGAGAAAATAGAATATATTTTGCAACAAATCCTCGTTTTTTTGATACATTTTTTATATTCAACCTATTTTAATATTATCCAATACAACACGTCAAATCAGGGTGTGAGAAACATCAAAACTGACTGTACGAACAAAAATCTTCCGCCGACAAATTTTTTACGAAATTCCATATTTTTCGTGACGTCGTAGCGAATAATAATAAAAAGTTTCCGCTTGACAGAGAAACGTAATTTGTCAAAATATAAAATGCTCTGTTTTCGTTTCACGTTGGAGTTGAATAGAAATTTGAACTTGAGTCAAAGGAACAAATATGGAATTTACAAATAAAACTGCGTTAGTGACAGGAGCGACCGGAACAATCGGGGCGGGAATCGCGCGACGGATTGTCGAAGAGGGCGGACGGGCGTTTATCACCGATCTCGATCAGAAAAAGCTCGACGCTCTTACCTCGGAGATCGGCGAAAATTGCAAATCGCTCGCGGCGGATTGCACGGTCGGCAGTCATGTCGAAGCGGTTGTCAAAAAATGTCAACAAGAGTTCGGACAAAATATCGACGTGCTGGTCAATGTCGCCGGAGTCACGGGAAAAGGCGGAAAAATCGAGGACATTTCCGAAGAAACATGGGATTTTGTCTATGCGGTCAATTGCAAGGGAACGTTTCTTTTCATTAAAAATATCATGCCGATCATGAAGACGCAAGGACACGGTTCTATTGTCAATTTCTCAAGCAAGTCGGGCAAGACAGGTTCTGCGCTGATGAGCGCGTACAGTTCCGCAAAAGGGGCGATTATTACGCTGACGCAGGCGTTGGCTTATGAAGTGGCAAAGCAGAACATCCGCGTGAATTGCGTTTGCCCGGGAATCACCGAAGCGACCGGCGTTTGGAACAATGTTTCCGCCGATTATGTTACCAATATGAACATGCCGCGCGAAGAGATTGTCAAAATTTTCACGACAAAGGTTCCTATGGGACGGCTTGCACAAATTGAAGACGTGGTCAATGTCGCGTGTTTTCTCGCAAGCGACCGCGCCGCGTACATGACTGGTCAGGCAATCAACATCACCGGTGGACGCGAAATGCATTGATTTCGCGCAGAAGACAAAAGGGACTCAAAGGACTTGCTCTTTGGATTTCAGAGATTGTTTCGGGATTTCAGAAGCTGCCGCCCCACGCAAACCGTGTGAGGTGTTTTGGCATGCAAAAATTCCAATTTCATATTACGTTTTAATTGAGTGGAAATCCAATTCCACATTCCAACGAAGCATATCCAACTCAATAACTTTATCAGTCGGATACAATTTAACATCATCGAGAGTGGTTACAACTAAACTTTTGAAAATTCCCCAATTATGTTGAGGCGTTTGTTCTCGGTTGTTTGGGTTTGATCCTTATCGCGGTGTGTATCATCAACTTTGGTTTAAACGAAAATCATTGATATGTGATTTAGTGGAGCCGTTTCGTTGTTTGATTGACCAGCAAGTGCGAAAAGCTTTTAATCTTGGTCAATGTAAGGCGGACGATTTTGAATTACGTAAAAATGAATATTTGTTAAAAATAAAGAAAAATAGTGATTATACAAA
>JAIRYX010000022.1 GCA_031267635.1 Planctomycetaceae bacterium | reverse complement strand
TCAAAACGCCGTTAGGAACAATCGGATTATTTTTGCTTGCGATCTTTTGCACGTTCTTTCAAAAAGGTTACAACATCGCGTGGCGTGATGAAATGGTCATTCTCTTGCCGGGAATTGTGTTGCTTGCGTTTGTCAGTAGTCAAACCGTTTTTTCCGTTCATTCACGATATGTGATTCCGTCGTTGCCGTTTTTCTTTCTTTGGATAAGCAAAGTCGGTAAAGCGTTTACAATGAGACGTCCGGTTGTTGCGACATTGGCAAGTCTTTTACTGGCTTGGTCAGTGTTGAGCAGCTTATCAATTTATCCGCATAGTTTGTCTTACTTCAACGAACTTGCCGCGATTCTTCCAACGCCCGAAGATAAAAACTATCCGCATCCGCCGCCGGAAATTTCTGAAACCGCTTGGCAGAAAAAAACGTTTTGGCAAAAAACAAAGTCCATTCTTTCCGCCGGAATTCGCAACGGCTCGCGTCATTTACTTGATTCCAATATTGATTGGGGACAAGATTTATTTTATTTGGAAAAATGGTATCAAAAACATCCCGAAGCAAAAGGTATGAAGGTTGCCTACTGGGGAAGTTATCCGTTAGAATTAACAACAATCCCGTCAAAAGAAATGCCACCCGCAAATGAACCGCACCACGGCTGGTACGCCTTGAGCGTCAATTCCATTTATGACCGCGAAAAGCAATACCGCTATTTTCTCAATTTTGAGCCGGTTGCAACGGCGGGTTACTCTCTGTATATTTATCATATTACGCTCGAAGACGCAAATCGCGTTCGCCGCGAAATGGGATTGCTGGAACGGTAACAATAAATTTCGCATTTTGTCTTATGGGTTCATGTCTTACATCTCGAAAACGGTTCGTAATCCTCACAACCGTTACGATTCTTCTCTTCCTTATTCGCTTTGGGAAATTCTTTCCTCTTTTTGCAATTTCTACCGAGAACGGCTTATGCTAATCGGAAATTTTATCCTATTGTTTGCACGTAGAGTTTCACGCTGTTTGTGAAGTTTCGATTCACACAAGTTTGAAATCAAAAATTACAACGCGATACCGCGCGTATCACGATACAAAAATCAACAGAAAGAATCAAAGGTTAAAGATGTTTAACAAATTGAGAATAGGATCGCAGCTTATTTTGGGCTTCGGAACCGTCATTGTTTTATTGACGGCAATTACTATCGTTACGGCTTATAGTTATTCGTCTATCACACGCTCGACTCATACGATGGTCGGGTTGTTTGAAGCGTCAACGCATGTGAACGAATCTATCGGACTTGCAAACCAAATGCGTCGCAATGTTCTCGTTTACATGAATACGCACGATATGAAACTTGCCGAAGAGTTCGACAAAGATTTGAACGAAACCGTCGAAAAAATCAAAAATGTCAAAGCGACAACACCGATTCAGGAAAATATCGAAATCTCGGATAAAATCCTGAATATACTCAACGAAGTAAAAACGCTGAAAGAGACGTATCTGACTCGCGAACACAAAGTGTCTAACGACCAAGAAAAATATCTCAGCATGTATGAACAGCTTGAAACCACGATTCAAGCAACGACCGATTTGACGGTCAAGATGATTCATATGACAGCGAAAAACATCGAAGAAGGCGGCGATATGGTGCAGTTTCCGCAGTTGGAATTGGTAAAAGCGTTGAAAGAATGCGAAGCATTTTTGGGAGAAATTGCGGTTTTGCGATACAGCATAGTTCACGCTACGACAGATGAAGAATATGAAAAAAACACAAAAATCACCCAAGGTAAAATGCAGGAGTTCATTCAAAAGATTGAAGAGATTCGTCCGCAGCTTCCTGAAGGCGACGTCGCGAAATCTTTCGTGAGGTTTATTGAATTTCGCAGCGAATGGTCGGAGATTGCCCGAAATTACATGGCGGATATTCACGAGTTGAATAACTCGCAATCAACGCTTTTGCTGAAACTGGCGGAATCAATAAAGCAAGCGGAAAAATTATTAGAAAACAACTCTACCGCAACGCTTAATGAAGGTCAAAATCAAGCGAGTATTGTTGCGTTCTCCAAGTGGATTGGTTATGCGGTCGCAGGAATCGCTATTGCCGTGGCGATTGCGATGGGATGGTTGTTGTCGCGTTCCGTTGCCACAGGGATTTCCGGTATTGTCGAGATTTTTCGGAGGATTACCGGAGAAGGCGATACCAACGCAAGCATCAGCGACGGCTATTTGAAACGTACCGATGAAGTGGGAGAACTTGCGCAGCAGGCAAGAGCGATTATCGGAGATTATCATTCCGTGACGGAAGCCGGACAAGCGGCGGGACGTGGCGATTGGACGTATCGCGTGAAGATTAAGAGCGAAAAAGATACGATGAATCAGAATCTTGCCAACATGTTTGACCAAGTCAACGAAGTGCTTAATCAGGTACAAAGCGCGGTTTCACAAGTAACAAACGGCGTGGGACAAGTTGCCGCGACAAGCGAAACGCTCTCGCAAGGAGCAACGGAATCCGCCGCATCGCTGGAAGAGATTACATCGTCGATGACCGAGATGGGAAGTCAAACGCATCAAAACGCGAAAAATGCCGTCGAAGCGAGTCATCTTGCCAAAGACGCAAGCGAAGCGGCTGGGAATGGGCAACAGATGATGCAGCAGATGATCAACTCGATGGAACAGATTACGAAAAATTCGCAAGACGTTCAAAAGGTCATCAAAGTAATTGACGACATTTCGTTCCAAACGAACTTGCTGGCTCTGAACGCGGCGGTTGAAGCGGCGCGGGCGGGAGTGCATGGCAAGGGATTTGCGGTCGTGGCGGAAGAAGTACGAAACCTTGCCGCGCGATGCGCGAAAGCCGCCGGCGAAACAACGCAGATGATCGAAAACAACAACCGTCAAATCAACGAGGGAGCGGAAATTGCTCAAAAGACGGCGGAAATGTTAGATCAAATTGTCGCGCATGTTGCAAGTACAACCAATTTGATTAACGAAATTGCGACTGCCAGTAACGAACAAGCGCAAGGAGTCAGCCAAGTATCGCAAGCATTGCAACAAATTGATTCGGTAACGCAGCAAAACACAGCAAGCGCCGAAGAATCGGCAAGCGTATCAAACGTCATGAGCAATCACGCGACACGTTTACAGCAAATGGTCGCGCGTTTCAAGCTCCGCAGCGCACATGCGAACATCGACAACACGGCTTCAAACGGTTATGAGACCGTCTTGCGAAGCACGGAAGACGTTTCGTTACGGAATAAGAAAACGTTTTCGAGTAATTCCTCAAACGCGAAAAGAACGGCTCGCAAGTCCGCGGATTCTTCGGAAGGAGTCTGGAGCAATACAGCCACAGCGGTTCTTGAGGAAGAACCAAATTACAATTTCAAACTTGACGACGCCGAGTTTGGAAAGTATTAAACCAACTTCTTACTTGCACTTAAAATTTTGGTTTTCGTTTGAGTAAAGGACACGAGAAACGTCAGGAACTTAAAGGAACTGCGAAAGCGTTTTGCAACCCCGCAGCTCCCAAAGTCCCTTGCGTCTCTCGTGTCCTTTATTGTTGTTTGGCAGTTTGCCGCTATGACCAAGAAAATTGCCGCTTGCCGCTCTTGGTGGAATTGATGATTTTATGCAAACAATCCAAACAAGCGATATGACTCAACCGCGAATCTCTCTTTTTCTCTTTTTTGGCAGGAAATTGCTGTGTTCCGTCTCTCTTGTTTCCCGATAAGTCGAAATGACGAGCTTGTCGGCTCGTCAAACGGGAAATATTGAATCACTCAAGTGGAATGTTGGTTGTGAGACGTCTCCTTGAGCTTTTCAAGTTACGGTAGGGATGCGGCAAAACGCAGGGTTTGGTAACAAGATCGACGCTCGTACTCAACGATTCGTTCTTGTTTACTTTATCCGAGCAAGAAGTAGCAGCAGGCAATCCCATGAAGTTACAAGTTTCTCCGCTGAAAAATTTTTTCTTTTTCTATCCGTTAAGGTTCTTGGCTATCGTTGCAGGAACGACCGCTTTTTTGACGGCGTTCGCTTCTGCGCAAGACCTTGATTTGCGTTATCAGCCGATTTCGCCGTTGAGAAGCGCCGGAGACGTTCATTTTCCGGAAGAAACGCCTCAATCCGGAGGTAGTCCTGATATTCTTCTTCCTGAACTCCGGGGCGTCATCTTTGTTGATCGTCAGGAAATGGTTACAAGTCCGGCTCCCGATATTCGAGGAATATCGATTCAGGGGCAAACGCTTGGTCTCCTTCGCAACGGTTCTTTCAATCAGGTTGTTTCTCCCTATCTTAACCATCCGGTCAGTATCGCGTCGCTTAATTCATTAGCCCGCGACGTCATTTATTATTATAAAAATGCGGGAAGACCTGTTGTCGATGTGAATGTTCCTGAACAAGACATTACAAACGGCGTGGTTTTTATCATTGTTACGGAAGCGAAGATCGGGCGAGTGATCGTGGAGGGAGCGCAATACTTTAATCCGAATGTTCTTGCCCGGTCGATCAATCTGTACCGAGGTCAGCCGATTACGGAGTACGGGATGCTCGAAGAATTGCGTTGGCTTAATGAAAGCGCGTTCCGTCGCGTGAATATTGATATGCGTCCCGGACAAAATTTCGGAGAAACGGATATTGCATTTCAGGTGAAAGACCGTTTTCCGTGGCAATTTTACGCCGGTTACGACGATACCGGCACGCGGGCAACCGGCTTGGAGCGTTTGTCTGTCGGAGCCGTTTGGGGAAACGCTTTCAATCGTGCGCATACGTTATCGTATCAGCTTACCGCCGCTCCTGATTTCAAGAGCGTGGTTTCTCATTCGGCGGTTTATGTGATTCCCCGCGCGAATAAAGATCGGCTGGTTCTTTATGGAAGTTACGCAACGACGCAACCGTATATCCCGCCCTTTCAGCACGACGGTTTTTTTACCGAAGTCGGTTTTTTATACGATAAAAAACTGCAAACGCATTATTTTGACAACCAAAGCCGATACGAACATCGTCTCCATGCCGGCTTTCAATTCAAAGAACTCAATAATACATTAGATTTCGGCGGCTATTATTTTACAACGTCGTCGAGACCGGCGGATATTGCGCAAATTGAGCTTGGTTATAACGCTCAATTGTACGATGATTGCGGCTATTGGGCGTTAGGAGCGAATCTCTACATGAGCCCCGGCAAGTTTTCCAAAGGAAATTCCGATAATATCTTTGCGGCGTACCGTCCGGGCGCGGAGAGCCAATACATGTACGCTCGAATCCGTCTTGAACGATACCGCGATCTCTTTTGTAAGAAGTTTCGCCTCTATCTCAAGGGCGAAGGACAGGCGGCAAATAAAAATCTTTTCACAACAGAGCAGTTTGGAATGGGCGGAACAAACAGCGTGCGCGGTTATGACTCCTATCAACTGAATTTTGACAACGCTCTGCTGTTCACGGCGGAATTACAAACCGCTCCTACCACGCTCGGATTGTCCCGATGTTTCCGAACGCGGGAAACGGATCAATTCCAAGCGCTTGTTTTCTACGATCACGGCATGGGATGGAACAATCATCGCATGGCGAGCTGGGATTATAAAAGCGATTCTATTAGTAGCGTCGGTATTGGATTCCGTTATTCCTTGAATCCTTATTTCAATATCAAAGCGGATTACGGGTGGCAACTGCAAACGGACGTTCCGAATAATCGTGGAAGCGGACGACCGCATCTCAGCATGACGTTCTCCTATTAAATAAGAAAAAGAAAAATCATCGGGCGTTTCAATTCCATACGCGTCAATGAGAATTTAAGACTATGAACAACCGTCCGTTTTCCGCGAAGCGCAGCGGACTTATTTCCTGAAAATCCCATGCGGTCATGGTAACGGTTCTCTGAAAAAAATCCTTTTTGAAAACAGAATAAGAAAGAAGAGCAATGAAGAAATTCAAACTGTCCTTACTTTTTCCCCTCCTTTTTGTCGCGTCGATGTTATTTGCCGACGGCGTATTTCGGCAAACGCAAGCGCAATATCCACAGATTACTCCGCCAAAGCCGGAAAAAACGGCGTCTTCTTCCTTGCCGCCGCTTTCGCAAACAGCGCCGCCAACAATGCCGCAATCAACCGCAAAACAAACTTCGCCGTCCGCCGGTTCTTCCCCATTGGAAACCGGCGCTACTGAAACCGGCGTTACTGAAACAAAGCCCGAACTCCAAACGGAAGGTTACAACGCATTCCGAGAAATATATTATACAGATAAAAATCCTGAATCTGAATCTGAAAAAAACAGCGCAGAAAAAAAGAACATTGAAACGTCGGAGGAGTCGGTCGTTCATGAGCGTCCGGTTCCGCAAAAGGAATCGGGAAAAACAGTAAAAGACAAACCGGAAGATACAGCGACGGAGAAATCGGACAGTAAACAAACGACCGTTCCTGAAATCGCGGAAGCAACTTCCGCGTTCAACGTGAGAGACTATGAAAGCGCGATTGAAAAGTTGACCGTTTTTTATCAAAAAGATAAAACGCAGCCGCCGCCGGGAATTTTCATGGCGCAATTTTCGGCAAACGCACGGCAAAACGATCAAGTGCGTCAGTGGCTTGATAAAACAACATGGGATTATCCGCAAGATCCCGAGGCGTTTCTGTTGTTGGCGGATTTTGCGGTTCAGGAAAGCCGTTTCATGGAAGCCCGCTTGCTTGTGGACAAAGGAACGGCGCTTCTGGAAAACATCTCGCAAAATTCCAAACGGCATCAAGTTCTCAAACGGCTTTCGGAATTGATTCAAGGGCAACTGTATCAACTTCGCGGAAACTGGGAAGAGGCAAAAATTCATTTGGAAAAACTTAATTCCATCGAACCTAAAAACTCCGACGTTCTGACACGGCTCGGTTTCGTAATTGTGAAACTCGGAAAGTATAAAGACGCTCTTCCTTATTATCAACAAGCAATTGACGCCGGTGCGCCGCTCCCTTTGCCGAAACTTGTCGTTGCGCAACTGCTTGTTCAAGACGGAAAAGAAGCGGAAGCCGATACGTTGTTTGCCGAAGCGTTAAAAACGCCGGACATTACGCCGCTCTCTCTTCGCGTGGCGGCTGTTGTACAGATTCATCGAGGACACATCGCCGAAGCGGAAAAATTTCTCGACCAAGCAATGCAAGCCGAACCGGATAATATTGAAAACCTCAATTATGCAGGTATGATTGCGTTGTTCAAAAAAGATTATTCCAAAGCGGAAGAGCTTTTTGCAAAAGCGATTTTATTAGCTCCCAACCATCCTACCGCAACGAACGGTCTCGCATTGGCACTGGCGGAACAACCGGATCCCTTGAAAAAAGAACGGGCAATTATGTATGCGAAAAATCACGTGCAAAATTCCCAGCAATCGCCAGATTCTCTTGCGACGCTCGCTTGGGTTTTCTTCAAATCCGATCAAACAAACGACGCGATGTATTTGATGGATCCGGTTTTGTTTTCAGGAGAAATCTCGCCGTTAAACGCTTATTTTCTCGCGGAAATTGCTGCCGCAACAGGACAAGAAGAAAAAGCGTTTTCATTAGTCAAAGCGGCTTTGCAATCTAAAAATTATTTGATGAAACAACAGGAAGCGGAAGCGTTGAAGAAACAATTGGAAGCGGAACTTCCGACAACAACGGCTGACGTGAAAGCCGAAGAGCAACCGGCTGTAATTTCGGAAACGTCGAACGAATTATCCGAGGATTCTGCGTTGGACAAGACCGGAACATCGCCGTTATCGGCGGCAACGTCAGCGGAAAAACCCGCAAACGCTCCGAAAAAATTGAATTCAACGGACTCGAATCCAACAGAAGCGAGCGTTCCCCAACCGGTCTTACCGCTACCGCTTACTCCGCCTGTAAGATCGACTCCTCAACAGCCGTCCGTTAAGCCGGAAAACAAACCGGAAGCAGTTAAGCCGGAGGTTCAACCGCAAGGCACAGGACAATCGCCTGCGGCGTCCGGCAGCAAACCGGTCGTCATTCCCGGAACACGAAGCGGAACAACAGGCACGGTCAGTCCGCGATCAAACATCGGCGGAACAACAACCAGAACGTCGCCCACCCTTGCTCCGCCGCAAAAACGATAGAACAAGCTCTCTTTCAATCGGTAAGAGATAAGAAACTGTAACTTTTTCGTTTTTAGCTTTTAAGGAAACTCTAAAAACGAAATTTTTAACGACCGAATTTCTAAAGAAATCATTTTGAAGTTTTAACATCAATCTTATCATCCACCATTTGCTGTAAAAACTAAAAATAAACTCGGTGTTCGTTTTGAACTTTTAGGAAAATATTATGAAACGTATTCTTTTTCTGGCATTTGGAATTTTTGCGGTTTTACTCGGAATGCAATTGTTTTGCGTTCAGCAAGTAACATTGAGTCCTTTCGTGGCGGAAAAAATGAACATGTCTCCCAACCTTTCTGTTGCAGATTATTTTCCTTACGGTATGATTTGCGTGGGAGCGGTTTTGTGCTATTACGGTTACAAAACACCAAAATAGCGATGCTTTCGCTCTGTAGATTTTATTGATTTGAGCTATTTGCTCTCCAAATCGGTAAAAAAGTAAGACGACTTTTCTTTGTAAACAATAAAAATTTCCTAAAAAACGTTTTTTATAACTTTTTTTGATAATCCCTCTTTTCAATGCTGGGCTGATCAATAATTCCGTTTATGATATTAATACATACATAAGAAAACGTTTTTTCTTATTCCAAAAATTTCCCGAAGTTTGTCCGTCTTTGAAAAAATAGTCGGTCAAATTATTCATTGAAAAAATACAGGATTTAAAATCACAGTCATTTTGGGCTGAAAATATGAATGAAACGCCGCATATATTTTTTATGACGAACGGCGTTGGTTTGTTTGCTTAAGGAAGCTGTTGATTGATAACGCTGTTTTTTTTGCAGTTTGGAATTTCATGCGGGAATTTTTGTTGCATACTTATCAAAAATAACGATAAGAAACACACGTTAAAGTGAATAGAATGCGGATTCCTTTTTCGTCGGTGGTTTTTTCAGCGATGTAAAAAATCTGCGAATATATTCTCTGAAACGAACAATTTTATTGTATCCGTTGATTGATTTCAGCTTAAAAATACAGGTTTGGACATAAAAATAGAAACATTGGAATCTGTATGCAACTTGAACTGGAGTTTTTTTCAAACGGTTATACATTTTTATTCCAACGCAAATTCAGGAAGGATAAATGATGCGAGCTTATCAAAATGAAACGAATCACGCCGTTCGTGAACAACAACCCTATGTTGCCGAATCTAAATATTCGGCGGGAAATGGAGATCATTCATTGTTGAATGATAAAAATTCTCAAAGAACAGCGGCATTTTCCATGTCTTCAGGAGAACATGCCGAAAATGTTATGATGGATGCTGAGTACCGCAATCGGTATCATCAGGAAACTAAAGTGGAAAATCGTTATTCCGTTAATTCGGCGGCGATTCGTAACTCAATGGAAAATCATTTTACCGATATGAATGATAAAAGCAAAGCGGTTCCTTTTAGTTCGCTACCGAATGCGTCGAAAATAGGCGTTCAAAGTAGCAATTTAATTTTGTTAATTTGCGGCGACGCCAACGCAAGCGCGGGATTGAAACATTTTTTGGAAGGAGAACGTTTTCATGTTCACGAATGTTCTGTCAAGGAACTTTCTTCGCTTGGAATGCCGGAACGTTTTGCTACGGTTCTGATCGACCTAACCACATGCGGTATGCCGTTGGATACGTTAATTCCGTATTTGGAAACGTATTTGCCGACTGTTTCGGCAATTTTTATGGACGAACCGCATAACGATTCGGATCGCCGCAGCTATTGCATTCAGCATTCGTTTTCCTATCACATTAAGCCGTGCAATCGCGAGGAATTGCTGCATGATATTTGGCTTGGAATCAAGCATTCCCGAATATTGCGGGAAAACGTTTTACTTCGCAGCGAATTTGGCGTTCCGACGCAACAATATGAAATGTTCGAGTCGCAAACGTCGTTGCGGTCGCAATATAAACAAATCACGGCGTATGCCAAACTCGACGGAACGGTTCTTATTACCGGAGAACGCGGAACCGGAAAAGGGATTACAGCGCAAAAAATTCATGCGGAAAGTAACCGTCGCCATAAGCCGTTGATTGTCGTGCAATGCGATTCATTGCCGATGACTTCATTGGACGCTTTGATTTTTGGTTACACACGCGGCGCGTTCCCTGAATTTTCCGGTGAAAGAATCGGATTATTGGAACTGGCGCAAGGAGGAACGATTTATTTTGATGTGATTTCCGAAATGCCGCTTCCGATTCAGCAAAAATTATTTCGTTTTTTGAGTGATCGACAATTCCGCAGAAACGGTTCGGAAACTTCCAAAATATTAGACACTCGTATTCTTGCCAGTTCGCGAATTGATCCGGCGTTAGCGTGCGTGCAAAAAACATTCTTGGAAGAACTTTATTACAAACTCAATTCGATGGTGATTCATCTGCCGTCGCTTCGTGATCTGGTGTCGGAAATCCCGACATTTGCCAAAACATTACTTTACAATTATGCTAAGCAGAATAAGTCGGGACTTCTGATGCTTTCGAGCGGCGCGCTGACAAAATTACAAAGTTATTCGTGGCCCGGAAATTTCCGCGAATTTCACACGGTACTTTATACTGCATGTACAAATGCCAAAGACTCGGTGATTACCGAACACGACATTACATTTGACGCTTCGCAACTGGATGTTGGCAATACCGGCAAAGTCAACATGGCGGGAATCACGATGGCAGAGCTGGAACGCCGCTTGATCATCGAAACGATTACCGCATGTGGCGGCAACCGCGCCGAATCCGCCCGACGGCTGGGGATCAGCGAGAAAACAATTTACAATAAGTTTAAACAGTATAAACTTAAAGGCGTCGTGTAAATACTTCGAACTTTGCAACATTATACTTTGATATACTCATTGCACTTGAATTCTCGGTTTTACGAATGGAGAGCAAACTAGGTTTTACGGTATAACGACGCCAGTGAAAACCGAAATTTCAGGTGCAAGAAGTATCACTGGTTTTCTCACGCCACAACAACACGAAATTATTTGCAAATAAAATTTTACTGTAAATTTTAAAATATTTTGTAGTAGTAATTTCGTGTATTCATGGCAAAAAAATCCTTGCTTATTTCATTCATGTTACGCATGAGCTATCGTAACTATTCAGCCGCCCAGTGCGGATCTATTTGGGTTGAGCGCCTGAATAGTTACGAAAAATCAATGAACAATGCTTGGCGACTTTTTTAATTAGCGTGCGTCACATGAGTTACGATATAACTTCATAAGAAATATCTTCAAGATTCCGTTTCAGTTCTATA
>JAIRYX010000013.1 GCA_031267635.1 Planctomycetaceae bacterium | reverse complement strand
GCGTCCTTGTTTTTCGTTCGCCGCCAAAAGATAAGGGAATAAGGGCGCGTTCAGGAGGGTGCGGTCGGCTACTAAGGGAAGCGTGATAAATAAGGGTTGCGATGGCAAGGTCTTTCGGGGAAGCGGTCGAATCATTCGGGGAACCGGTCAAACCGTTCGGGCGCTTTGCCGACTGCTAATGGGGCATTTGATAAATAAGGGTTGCGATGGCAAGGTCTTTCGGATAAGCGGTCGAATCATTCGGGGAACCGGTCGAATCGTTCGGGCGCTTTGCCGGCTGCTAATGGGGCATTTGATAAATAAGGGCGGCGATGGCAAGGTCTGTCGGGGAACCAGTTGAATCATTCGGATAAGCGGTCGAATCATTCGGGGAACCGGTCAAATCGTTCGGGGGCTTTGCCGGCTGCTAATGGGGCATTTGATAAATAAGGGTTGCGATGGTTAAGTCTTTCGGATAAGCGGTCGAATCATTCGGGAAAGCGGTCGAATCGTTCGGGGAATCAGTCGAATCGTTCGGGGAAGCGGTCGAATCGTTCGGGGAACCGGTCAAATCGTTCGGGGAAGCGGTCGAATCATTCGGGCGATTTGCCGACTGCTAATGGATCATTTGATAAATAAGGGTTGCGATGGCAAGGTCTTTCGGATAAGCGGTCAAATCGTTCGGGGATTTTGCCGGCTGCTAATGGATCATTTGATAAATAAGGGCGGCGATGGTTAAGTCTTTCGGATAAGCGGTCAAATCGTTCGGGCGCTTTGGCGACTGATAAGGGGGCATTTGATAAATAAGGGTTGCGATGGTTAAGTCTTTCGGAGAACCGGTCGAATCGTTCGGGGAACCGGTCAATGGAGACGTTCTCATTAAGATTGTTAGCCGGTTGCTTGGTATTGTTAGCCGGCTGCTCGGGGTGGATTTATTGGGCGGGATCGGATGTATCGCTGTCGGTATTTTATCAATCAATCCCTCTCTAAAATGTGAAAGAAGCAGGAGATTTTTTCAAAGACGCACGACTTGAAACCGCATCAATGCCCGTATTGGTTCAGTCCGAACATTGAAAATCAAGAGCGGCAGGTTGAAATCCACAGCGACGCATAAACGTTTTTGGGAAGATAAAACGCATCGCATTCGGGGTGTGTATACGCCGAAGTATTATTCGCGGCTGAAACCGGATTGAAACTTTGTTCAGCCGCCTGAATCGCCGCGTTGTATGGCGTGGCGATTTCGATTCCGTCGCGACACTTGAGGCGAAAATCCGCCGCTACACTGAATTGTACAACCAAAACGCGAAGCCCATAAAGTGGAATTTTTACCCAAAAAAGAAAAACGCAAACGTCCCTGTTGGCATGAAGAGAGATTGAAGCGACTTTGTCGTCGTTCATTATTGATCATTGAGCGTTTCGGGAAACCATAACGCAATTTGCGCGGCAATCTCCGTAAGCGGCTTTTGTTCCGTGTCGATTTCCAAGTCGGCAATTTCTCGATAAATCGGATTTCGCTGTTCAAGAACATGCCGGATTTCTTCTAACGGCGGCAATTGAGTGAGCTGTGGGCGAGTTTTTTCTGTGTCAGGATCGCCGCTCATTCGTTTCAGAATCGTTTCCGGCGACGCTTTGAGCCAGACAATTTTTCCGAATCGTCGCAATAACGCGCGATTCGCTTCCCGTATCGGTAATCCGCCTCCGGTTGCAAGAATGAGTGAATGGTTTTGTAAAGCGTCCAATAAGCATTCGGACTCCAAATCACGAAATGCCGGTTCACCGTCTTCCGCAAAGATTTCCGCGATACTTTTCTTCGCTTTTTGCTCAATCAACCGATCGGCGTCAATCGCATTCCATTGTAATAATCCGCTAAGCTGACGCGCAATTGACGTTTTGCCTGTTGCACGATAACCAATTAAAATCAAATTTTTCTGCATGAATGTAATAAGTTCTTTTCAAACTGTAAACAAAACATTTGATGAACCACAAAAGCCACAAAAATTTATGAAGTCTTCTATAAAAATTGAGAAAACTTCTGATTCTTTCATGTTTGGAAGGGCAATATAAGGAATGGTCGACGTCCATCAAAAATTCCAATGTACCATATACCAAGAACAATGTACAGCCATAGAATGCGAAGAGACAAATCTGTAAATTTTGATTTTTGTTAAAAGTCAGGAAGGTTAAGGTTAAGGATAAGAGAGACTTCGGGGACATGGCGAACGACAAACATTGCCTTAAAGACTGAAATTTAAAAGCGTGAGGAGTAAAGGGGAAATTCCAAGAAATATATTGACAATAAAAATAGTTGATATTACAATTACAAGCAATAGTTTGACAGTGTTTTTTGCGAACAACATACACTTGTCATCGGCGTTACTCCCACAAGGTTTATAATTAAGACAGGAAAGAATAAAATGAAAACTTCCCGCCGTTCCTTTTTGAAAACAACAGGCACAATCGCTACGTCAGCGTTTGCCGCACCGGCGTTTCTTCACGCTGCCGATCCGAACTCGAAACTGAATGTCGCACTTGTCGGCGTTTCCGGGATGCGCGGAGGGGCACATCTTGGAGCAATTCGAGGCGAAAATATTGTCGCCTTGTGCGACGTTAATAAAAACTCTCTCGACAAAGTAGGCGATACCGTCAACGCTGCCGAGAGATTCGTCGATTTTCGTAAGCTACTCGAAAAACATGGCGATAAACTCGACGCGATTGTCGTTTCGACGCCGGATCATACGCACGCCGCAGTCGGCGTTGCCGCTATGAAACTCGGTATTCATTGTTACGTCGAAAAACCGATGGCTCACGACGTCCACGAAATTCGCGTCATGCAGCAAGTGGCAAAAGAAAAGAATCTCAAGACGCAACAAGGAACGCAAATTCACGAGGGAGAAAATTATCGCCGTGTTGTCGAACACATTCAGGCAGGAGTTATCGGCACGGTGAAGACCGTTCACGTTTGGGCTGCAGCCGGATGGGGTAACAAACCGCACCCGACCGGAACACATCCGATTCCGCCGGAACTGGATTGGGAATTATGGCTTGGTCCCGTACCGGAAACGCCTTACAATCCCACTTATTTCGGCGGCAACTGGCGATCGTACTGGCCATTCGGAAGCGGGCCGCTTGGTGATTTCGGTTGTCATTACGGCGATTTGCCGTTTTGGGCGTTGGGCTTAGAATATCCGACAAGCATTGAGGCGAAAGGTCCCGAACCTGATCCCATCTGTTGCAAACTTGATCTTACGATTAAATACGAATTTCCAAAAACCGACAAACACGAAGCGTTGATCTATTACTGGTACGACCATGCCGCGAGACCGGCGTTATATCTCGACTTCCCGTTCCCGAACAATTATAACGGTGGCGGCGTGTTGTTTGTCGGTACGAACGGCGCGTTATTGGCAAATTACAACGAGTTTAAGATTTACGGCGAGGAAGCTCTCTTTAAGACATTAAAGCATCCCGAACCGTCTATCCCGAAATCGCTTGGACATCATAATGAATGGCTTAACGCCATCAAAAACGGCGGCGATACAACGTGTAACTTTGATTATGCCGGAAAGCTTACGGAAACAGTTTTGCTCGGCGGAGTAGCATTTCGCACCGGTAAAAAAATTACATGGAACGCCGCCGAAATGAAGACTGATAATGAAGAAGCAAACAAACTTCTCAAAGACCCGCGACGCGACGGCTGGGATTTGTAATTGATAAGATGTACTCATTACACTTGAAATTTCTGTTTTCACTGGCGTCGTTATGCTGTGCTGTATAGTATAAAATCCAGTTTGAACTCCATTCGTAAAACCGAAAACTCAAGCACAATGAGTATATCGCATGCTTGGAAATTCGTGGATACCGGTTGGTTAAAAATCCTGTTGTCGTCGGTGGAATGGAGTTTTATATTGAGGCAAACGATAGTGAAATTCACTGTCCCAGTTGCGGGAGTTTTTACATTTGGGAACTTCTAAAAACATCCCCCAGATGTTAGTAAGTCCTTATTTTTCAATGATAAAATTTATTGAAAGTAGCGTTTTTAGAAGTTTCCCAATTTGTCGCAAAGGACGTTATCCGCGCAAGTTTCGGTCTGTTCCTATCGACGCTTGGCGGGAAGCAAAATACCAACAAAGCCGTAATCGTGAATCGGAATTTCGCAGAGCAATCGTCGAAGGACAAAAACGTTACGATTCGAACTGAAGTAACGGACAGACGTGATTCCGTCAAACACTTCTCATCAACGTTTGCGGGAGAGAACATCAACCAACTAAAAATGAAAGAAAAAATTACAATGAAATCTTTTACATTAACAATGACATGCTGTTTTCTGTTTATTTCGGGGACAACTCTTTTTGCGCAGAAAGCAAACGGGACAACAAAAACGGTTTCCGGCATTGAAAAAGCGCTTGGCGGTTCGGCGATTACATGGACGGAGAATTATTATGAGCGTAATAACCGTCTCATCACGCGGTTTCTCGACAAGAAAATTGCCGTGAGCGAAGCCGGTCGCGCAAAGTATTGGAAGCGCGATTTTGCCGGTATCGACGCATATCAAACATCGGTTAC